>CAUCYJ010000082.1:0-11254 GCA_958446945.1 uncultured Lachnospiraceae bacterium
ATTTTAAATTTGATAACCCCCAACTGATTTCTTTATACACTTCCGGAAATTTTTCCATAATCTCAAAAGAACACTCAAAAAATAAGATTTGTGGATTTATTCGTTTCCACCTTTTTACGACTCCCGGCCTTTCATAACGTCTGACAAACGCTTCTGTTTCATCTACGATCTCTCGCAATCTTTGTGCCGGTTCCTCTTGTCCGAGAAACAACATATCGATGTTCTTTCGAACACTCATCAATTTGTCACCCAGGTAATCCCAGATATCCTTTTCCTTCTCATTCTCCGGAACTTTGTTATAACAGTCTGTTTTTTCATACAGTGCCAAAATTTCCCAAAGCATACCATAAATTGTTTTAATGGATTCTCTGATTTCTTTTGCCATCATAAGCGCCCTCCTGTTTTCTTTCTCTCTTTTGTTTACTCTTTATATTATACACCTGCAAACACGCAACATATTGCCGAAAACAAAAAAGCACTCCCTATTCCTGAAATTTTTTAATCTTCTCTCTCTTTCATATGCATTAGTATTTTTAAAGATTCTTTTGTTTAATATCCATCATACAATTGTACCAAATTTCTCCTTCCGTACATTTTTTAAAAGGATTTCCGTCATAAGCCTTATTTCCTTTTTTTAGTGGTGTTAATCTGTCAGAATTGTTTTCGGGATATTTTGTAATATACTCTCTTAACCCCCAATACCCTATGAAAAAATGCCACTTTTGATTCAACTGCGGAGATAATCCATTTAATAAAAATACAAACCTTTCCAAATACTCTTTTGTTTGATACTTTTTCTTCAGGACACTTAAAACAATCGACTCCTGTTCTCTTTCGGTATGAATCAGTTCTCTTAACCATTTTTTATATGCTTCATCACCTTTGGAACGCTTCAAATAATTATCATCAAGAAAATACTTCGCTAAATCAATATAGGGGCCTTTTGGAGTGTTCCCATTTTTAAAATACTCTTCCACTTCCTCACAAGTATCCGCTGCATCTATTAAGGATGCGACGATTTCTTCTATTTTCTTCATAACTATTTTCTCCTTTGTCAGTCTTTCCCTATCTATAACGCTCCAGAAGCCCTCTGCACTTTTCGAAAATGCTATTTCGCAGCTCAACCGGCTTCAATACTTCAACATACTCCGAGCATTGCATTGCCCAGGATTCCATTGCTTTTAGAACACACGTTACTTCTACTTCATCCCATCTATCGTCAATATGTTTTACAAACGTATAGCGATCTCCGAAATAATCATGTAAAAGTGTATATCGGTCTTTATCCAATTTTAATCGTATCGTACATGGCTGACCAAAAAACATATACATATGTTCCGCCTGAAACTCAGATGCAATTGTATCATTCCATTCGACAGGAAGACCTTTCACCATTCTCTTTGGTTTTCTCCTCTCTGACACCATAGTTTCACCATCCAATACCGATACTTTCGTTTTATCGGTAATATCAGACATCAGATCAATTCTATAAAAGCCAACATCGTCATAAGGATCTACGCTGCACACCAAATAATATTTCCCATTATACAAAATCACATAGTACGGATTTGCCACATATGTCATGATCTCCCCTGATGGCTTTCGTCTCGGTATCAATTCTTTTTTCTCATTATATCCGTTAAAATGAAATGCGATTTTATTTCCAATATCGTTATTAGCTTCGATTGCCTGACGTATGATTTTCAGATTCTTTCTGACCATAACCTCGTCTACACGAGAATCTTCATAAACATTAGAGATATTTGTACTGATTTTTCCGGTTGTCTCACTAATAAATGGTGAATACTTCGGATAATTCATGCTGGTTACCTTTTGAAGCTTTTTAATCAGTTTTTCTTTTGTACTTGTATCTATATTCTTCAAGAAAAGAACCGCCTCAATAATCTGATTCAACTCTTCAAACGAAAATAATTGATTGTATCTGAGTTTTCTTAATTGTAATTTTTTTGATCCTTCTCTCTTCAGTCCTATATCGCGTGCATGAAGTTTATCCTCTAGTCCTTTGACAATAATCTTATAATCCTCAATCCCATAAAAACTGTCCACAACTCCATCTTCATCTTCTGGATTCAGTTCCTTCATCATGACTTTTAAATAATCTGTCAGTGTTCTCTCAGAACAAGGATGCTCGTATTCTTCCATCAGATTCTTAATCTCCGTTTGCGAAATGGTTGTATACTCATCCGTCTCTTCTTGTAAAATTTTCAAAATAGTCAGTATTCTTCCGATAAACCTAAAATCATGTACTGTTTTCTTTTGTTCTTCCATTATTCCCTCCATCTAACATAAAACTGCTATTTAAAATACGAAAAAAAGTCTGATTCCTTTTCACAGAATCAGGCTCTTTTTATCTTACGAACAGTCCATCGATTAGATTAATTTCGTTTTTTTAACTGTCTGCACAAATTCCAGGTTATTCTTCGTACGGGCAAACATATTCAAAATGCTGTCCGCCGCCTCCTCTGCCTTCATCCCATTAAGCGCTCTGCGCATAATATAAACGGCTTCCAATTCCTCTTGACTCAAAAGTAAATCTTCTCTTCTTGTCCCTGATTTCATAATATCTACAGCCGGGAAAATCCGCTTTTCAGAAAGCTTACGATCGAGAACAAGCTCCATATTACCAGTCCCCTTAAATTCTTCGTAAATAACAT
This sequence comes from uncultured Lachnospiraceae bacterium, assembly GCA_958446945.1. Lineage (GTDB taxonomy): Bacteria > Bacillota > Clostridia > Lachnospirales > Lachnospiraceae > UBA9414. The sequence goes on from CAUCYJ010000082.1 coordinate 2,676, forward strand.
CGTCCATCTTACTTCCTGTATCTACAAGCGCTGTTGCCAAAATTGTAAGGCTTCCTCCCTCACGCATATTTCTGGCTGCTCCAAAGAAGCGTTTTGGCATATGAAGCGCTGCCGGATCAAGACCACCTGACAGCGTACGACCACTTGGCGGTACGACAAGATTATACGCTCTTGCGAGCCTTGTAATACTGTCCAGCAAAATCACAACTTCTTTCTTATGTTCCACAAGACGTTTGGCTCTCTCAATTACCATTTCGGAAACTCTCTTATGGTGTTCTGGAAGTTCATCGAAAGTAGAGTAAATAACTTCTACATTTTTCCCTTCAATAGCTTCTTTAATATCTGTTACTTCTTCCGGACGTTCATCGATCAAAAGAATCAGAAGATGCATTTCCGGATTATTTCTTTTTATAGAGAGCGCCACTTCTTTTAGTAATGTTGTCTTACCTGCCTTTGGCGGAGAAACAATCATTCCTCTTTGGCCTTTTCCAATCGGTGAAAGCAAATCCACAACTCGCATTGCTGTGCTGCTTCCTCCGTTCTCTAAACGTATTCTCCGATTCGGAAAAATCGGCGTCATATCTTCAAAATTATATCTGCCGGCTGCCTGTGCCGGTGTAAAGCCATTGATCTTTGTCAGATATAAAAGTGCGCTGAATTTCTCCGACTGCGTTTTAATCCTTGTATTTCCCTCAATAATATCTCCCGTTTTCAAATTGAAACGGCGAATTTGGGATGGTGATACGTAAACATCATTTTCTCCCGGAAGATAATTTGCTGACCGGATAAATCCATATCCATCTGACATTACCTCGAGAATTCCTTTTACCGTCTGACCGCTGTCCAATTGACCAATATCTGTTGGCGGCTCGTCCCCCTTCTGTTCTCGCATATCACGGTAATCCCGTCTCTCACGATACTCATTTCTTTCGTATTTTATGTTGTCTCTATTATTTTCTCTATTTTCCGGTCTGGTCTGCTTTACCACATCGGTTTTTTCTGTCTCATTTTCAGTGTCTCTTTCTTCTTCCTGTATTGGCTTTGTTTTTTCATCTTCTTCAAGCATCACTTCAATTAATTCTGCTTTACGCATTGCAGTAACACCTTTCAATCCTCTTGCTTTTGCAAGATCTTTTAAGGCTGCCAAAGATAAGGATTCATACTTCTCTCTCATCGAATTCTCCCTTCTGAATGACTGATATCTTTTCTTTTATTTAGTTATTACTTACCATGTGGGATTCCTGCCGAACCGGCAAATATGATCTATGTTGTAATTATATACCATTTTTTTTAAAATAGAAAGCCCTTTTATTTTTATTTTTCCAACATTGATTTCATCTATTATCAATGTTATGATAAATAAAAGTGATGCGATCAGTCTGACCGCAATTTTTTCAACAACACAAGAAAGCAGAGCAGATACCTTATGAGATTTTGGGATGACAAACGCTACTATTCTTTAAGCTATTATTTAAAACAGCATTATGGCAAAAAACTTTACAAGATTGCTCTTGACGGTGGCATGACATGTCCGAACCGGGATGGTACGTGCGGTAATCGCGGATGTATCTTTTGCAGTGAAGGCGGTTCCGGTGACTTTGCTGGTGACCGTACCCTCTCCATCAGAGAGCAGCTGTCTCTTGGCAAAGCCTCCCTTGCCGACAAATACAGAGGCCATTCCTATATCGCCTACTTTCAGGCATATACGAATACTTACGCGCCAGTTCAACATCTCCGGCGTCTATTTGAAGAAGCTGTTTCTGATCCGGAAGTCTGTGTCCTTTCCATTGCTACAAGACCGGATTGTCTTGGAGAAGATGTAATTGCACTGCTTACAGAGCTCAACCTTCAAAAACCAGTCTGGGTGGAACTTGGTCTTCAGACGATCCATCCTAAAAGTGCTGATTTCATTCGACGCGGTTATCCGCTCTCCGTTTTCGAAGACGCTGTTACCCGGCTTCGCAACGCCGGCATCGAGGTCATCGTCCATACGATTTTATTTCTTCCGGGCGAAACGCCCTCACAGATGCTTGACACAATCCGCTATCTGAACACTCAGGACATTCAGGGAATCAAGCTTCAGCTCCTTCATGTTCTGAAACAGACAGATCTTGCATCCTATTACAAACAGCATCCGTTTCCTCTTCCTTCTCTGGAAGAATATCTGGAACTTCTTGGAGCGTGTATCTGTACAATACGACCGAATATTGTTATTCACCGCATTACCGGTGACGGCCCCAAATCCCTTCTGATCGCCCCTCTCTGGACTTCTGATAAACGGAATGTACTGAACCAGACTGCCCGGTATTTTAAAGAACATGATATCTGGCAGGGTAAATATACAGAAGATGATAAATCTATTTCATAAATCATAAAGGAGGATTCCTCAATGTCTGAAACATTGGCGCTTTACAAACTGATTATTCTTCAAATGCTGCAAAAAATTGATTTTCCATTAACCAACGGTCAAATTTCTGAATTTATTCTGGATAAAGGTTACACAAACTATTTCAAACTGCAGCAGGCGATATCCGAAATGGTCGATACCGGATTTCTCTACGAAGAACAGGCGCACAACCGCACTTTGTATCATTTAACAGACTCCGGCATGGAGACAATACAATTCTTCAAATCCAAAATCCCACCTGCAATTCTCGATGACATTGATGCATTTCTTCGGGAAAAGAAGTATGATTTGAAAAATGAAGTTTCTGTAAAGGCCGATTATTACAAAAATAACCATCAGGAATATTCTGTTCGCTGTCAGGTATTAGAAAATGAAATTCCATTGATCGATCTGACATTGACTGTTCCAACAGAAAAAGAGGCGATTACCATCTCTACCAATTGGTCCACTAAAAACCCTGAAGTTTATGCGACTGTTATGAATCTGCTTCTCTAAAAAAATCTGCCTGTCATTTTCATATTCCAAGATATGTTCTGACAGACAGATTTTTATTTAGCTTTTGAAATTAATCCTCTTTAAATCCTTCTCCTACGACTTCATTTGATTCCATAATCACGATAAATGACTTTTCATCTACTTGCTTTGCCGCCTGCCGTATCGCATACATTTGTTTGTTATTGCAGGCACACATAACAACCTGTTTCTCCTCTTTTGAATAACTGCCTACACCACGAAGTAATGTGGAACCTCTGCCCGAAATATTATCGATTGCCTGAGCCACTTCATCTCCTTTCTCAGTTACAATCATTGTAAGCTTACCGGCATCAATTCCGTACATTACCTTATCTACTACAAAAGATAGAAGATAAGTAACAATCATTCCATAAATAATGCCATCTACTTCTTTATAAATGAATGCTCCGGCTGCAATAATCAAAGCATCCATAATAAATACAATTTTTCCAAGCGACAAATGTGGTTTTTTTGCTTTAATAGACATCATAATAAAATCTGCACCCCCGGTAGAGGAATTTCTCATATAAATCAAAGCATATCCCAAACCAGAAATTACTCCCGTACAGATTGCCGCCAGAAGTCTGTCCCCTTCATATAGTGGAAATAACGGCGCAATCTCATCCATAATAAAGGAGGTAATAATAATTGATTTGATGGATCGGATAAAGAAATCCCTTCCCAGAATCTTATAACAGAAAATTGCAATCGGGATATTTAAAAGCATTGAAACTATACCGATTGGTGTCCCAAATAAATAGTAAAATATTAATGCAATTCCAGATAATCCTGCCATTGGAAATTCCGCCGCAGATGCAAAATTATAAACTCCAATCGCAATCAAAATTCCTCCTACGATATCTACCAGCACGTCCATTCCCAGATGTTTCCAATTCAGCTTTTTTAACTTTTCCATACTTGCAGCCTCCTGTAAACTTTCTTTATTTCTCCCTGGCTTCGTTAATATAACAAAAACTCAGATAAAACGAAAAAAAGAGCATTTAACAACTATATAAATATAATCGCAAATGCTCTTCTCCTATTTCAGTATATATTTTATATGGGAAGTTGTCAATCACTGTTTTCTCTTCCCTGACGAAATCTGCGCATCATCTCGCTTGTCAAACTAATATCCTCTTCCTGAACCGGAACATCTTCCCGATTGCACCACTGTGCAACAGATAACTCTTCTTCGTCCATTTTTATTTTATCAGAGCCATCCAACTCACAGAAAAATCCCATAAGCAGTGTATCTGAAAAAGACCACGGCTGACTTTTATAAAACCGTATATTTTTCACATGTAGTCCTACTTCTTCTTTGACTTCCCGGCGCACTGTATCCTCAATCGTCTCTCCAATTTCCGCAAACCCGGCAATTAAAGCATATTTTTTATAAGCACGTCCGGCATATTTCGTCAAGACAATCCGATCATGATCCGTAACTCCTACGATTACAGCCGGACAGATTTTCGGATATTCCATCTGTCCGCACTCCGGACAACGCATGAGTCTTTCTTTCTCATCATGTATCATTTTCTTTCCGCATCTTCCACAAAATGTACGGCTTCTGTACCAGCGGTGAATCTGACCTCCTGTCACAGCAGCAAATGCCATATATTGAGGTTTTGCTGTACGAAAAAATGTCATATTCTCTGCCTGACATTGTTTTCGTTCCAAAAGCTTTCTGCAAAGTATCTTCTCCTGCTCCTCAGAAAGAAGATAAAAGCGCATTTGATCAATGGAAAATAAATATGTCCACTGTAATTCTTTCACTTTCAGAATCTCTTTTACTTCTTTAATTGTTACAAAAGAAATTTTTTCATTTTCTTTTCGAATAAACGCCTTCCCTTCATTATACAGAAGGACAAAGCTTTCCTCATTTGGTTTTTGAGGAATATATTGATTATTGAAATGATGTGGCATAATATCCTGTATCATTTTATCTTTCACCTGATTTCTTTTTTTCGATTTATTTTACTATACCGTAGTTTACTTTGCAATCCAAAGATATACAAGTATCCTTTGATATGCTATACTTTTCTATATTACCGTAATTAAATATAAGGAGGGATTCAAATGAAAATTGTATTTTTGGATGCAAAATCCATCGGCGAAGATATTGATCTTTCCGGATATAAAGCACTTGGTGAAATAATCACATATGACTTTTCTTCCCCAGAAGAAGTCCCGGATCGTGTCAGAGATGCAGATGTTATCATTCTGAATAAAGTTACTATCAATGAAAAGACGATCGGAACTGCCAGACATCTGAAACTTGTCTGCGTCACTGCCACAGGGACAAATAATCTTGATAAAGACTATCTTGACTCCCGCGGCATCGCATGGCGCAATGTAGCCGGCTATTCTACGGAAAGTGTTGCACAGCACACATTTGCAATGCTGTTCTACCTTCTGGAGAAATTAAACTATTATGATACTTATGTAAAACAGGAGCGATATGTTAGTGACAAGATGTTTACGCATTTTGCCGAACATTTTCACGAACTCCATTCTATGACATGGGGAATCATCGGACTTGGCAATATCGGACGAAGAGTCAGTGAGATTGCCCGCGCTTTCGGAGCAACTGTCATCTATACTTCTCCTTCCGGCGCACCGGCACAGGAGGGATACACACAAGTACCGCTTGACACACTCCTAACTCAATCTGACATCATCTCTGTCCATGCACCGCTGACAGAATTTACAGAGGGACTGATCGATGCTGATGCCTTTTCTAAAATGAAGCCAAACTGCATCTTCCTGAATCTTGGAAGAGGTCCGAGTGTTTGCGAAGAAGCACTTGCAGAGGCGCTGAAAAACAATAAAATAGCTGCCGCAGGATTGGATGTGCTTGCCGTCGAGCCAATGAGCCCGGACAGCCCGCTCCTTCCAATCAAGGACAGCAGACGGCTTTTGATTACGCCGCACATCGCCTGGGCAAGCGTGGAAGCCCGCCAAAGGCTGATGCAGATTATTTTGAAACAAATTCAGGACTTTTTTTCCTAAATTTAGACATCGTAGACTGAATCGCATTGGTAGGACATGCTTTCATACATTCACCGCACCGAATACATTCCACACTGTTTGGATGATTGATTACATCTACTCCCATTGGACACGTCCTGACACAGGCGCCGCATCCTACGCATTTTTCCTCATTAATCTTTAAACGGTAAAATGCAATTGGATGAAAGGCGCCATAAACTGCTCCGAGGGGACAAAGATACTTACAAAATGGTCTGTAATATTTTACAGACAAAAATAAAATAATCAAAAGCACCAGCATTTTCCAACTAAATAAGAAGCCAACCGCGCTTCGCAAAAGAGGATTGGTGCTGATGAGCGGAATTCCTGCCAACAATGTTCCTGACGGACAAATATATTTACAAAACCAGGGATCTCCCTGTCCTACCACATTTACTGCCAGTGATGGAAGCAGTATCACAAATAAAAGAAGAATGATATATTTTAGTTTCCGAAGCAGTGCATCTTTCGGCATGTTTTTTTGTTTTCGGAAAATCGGAATCTTATAAAGAAGATCTTGCACAAGACCGAACGGACACATCCACCCACAGATAAACCGTCCGAAAACCGCTCCAAAAACCATTAAGATTCCAAATACATAGCTGGACACCTTAAAACCACGGCTTCCAAGCACCGACTGCAGCGCTCCGATCGGACAGGCTCCCAGCGCTCCCGGACAGGAATAACAATTTAGTCCAGGTACACAGATTGCTTTTGATGTCCCGGTAAAAATTCTCCCTTTCAAAAATCCTGCCGCATATCCATTAGTAATTGCTGTCCATGCCGCCTGAAACCACAGTCGATAATTTCTTTGATGCTTTTTTTCTTTCTTATCCAATTCCAATACACTCCATACAAATATTCGCTGCCTTGTTCCACACCGTATCTGGCTCTCCCTTCCAGATACCAGATAGCATCAGCAATACTCCGACTGTAAGCGCAATTCCGCCTGCAAATTTTCTTTTACGATCCGGCATTTATTTTTCCTCCTGTACCATTTCAAGCTTCTCTTCAAGAAGCGCTGCCCAGTCTTCTTTACTTTTTGCACCGGTTACCGTCTCTCCGAGAAGTTTTCCCTCCTGATCTACAAAAAAGGTTGTCGGAACTCCCGGCACATATTCATACAATCCAACATACAGCTCCATACTTGGAATCAAATGCAGATAATCTGCCCCCGTTGCCGCCACTGCTTCTTTGGCAAGCGAAATATTTTCCTCATTTATCTTTCCATCCGGCTGAATGGTATCAAGGCAAAGTCCAATAATCTGTACATTCTTACTGTCATACTCTTTGCTTAGTTCTGCCAGATATGGCATTTCCTCCAGACATGGATTGCAAAAAGTTGCCCAAACATTGACCATTGTCATATCTGCTTCCTGGAAAATACTTTTATCTACCTTTTTTCCATCCAAATCTGTTACTTCAAATTCTCCAAAAGGGGTTACAGCTTCTTTCGTTGTATCCGGCAGACGCTTTCCTTCTTCAGTTTTTTTTGCATCCTGATTCACAGGCACCATGACTGCCGTAACAACGCATACAAGTATAATACATCCTATTAGAATGATTTTATTCTTTTTTTCCATTTCTAACCTCTCATCATTTCTTTTTTTCTTTCAGACAGGACGCCAGAAGCATACCCATTCCGGAAAAGATAAAAAAATCACCAAAATTGTATGTAATCTCTGTCAGCTTCTTCCATCTGGTCTGAAATCCAATATAATCCACAACATATCCCCGCCAGATTCTGTCATACAGATTGCTGAGCGCGCCGCCAAAAAGAAGCATGGCTCCTGTCTTTTGAAAGAAATGACCTTTTCTTAAAAATACAGCGCCACTATACGCTCCGCTGAGCAGAACTGCCACCAGTGAACTTTTCTGCACCAGTTCCGGTCTGGCATCTAAAAGATTTAATGCAAATCCTCTGTTCTCCACTCTGCGCCAAACGATTCTGCTGCCGGCAATTTTCTTTTCATCACCGGTGCAGAATCGCTCTTCTACCTGTTCTTTCACATATTGATCTATCAGACTCAGGGATAAAGATGCTGCCATCCATTTCCCTGGTTTCATTTACAAATCCCCTTCCTTGCCTTCTAAAGAAGAAACCGCATTAGCCAATGACTGCTCATATGCTGCCCGAATTTCTTCCAAATTCTCTTCTTCGAAAATTTCTTCCTCTGCTGCAGCTGCTTCTTCCGCAATTGCTTCTTCTGAAACGTCATCATCTTCTTCAAAAATATCTTCTTCTGTATCTACCTTTGTACCGCAGAATGGGCAGAAATTCATTCCTTTTTGAACAGTTTCATGACAATTTGCACATCGTGTCTCTCCCTTCATTTCGGACACTTTCTTCTCACATGCAAGAATTTCTTCTTCCCGCTCTCGGATTTTCTCACAAATCTCATGGAAGTCTTCTGAATGTGCTTTGCCATTTTTATAAGCTTCATAGAGACTTCTTCCCATCTCAAGCCAATCCTTCGCATTCTCACGGCGCATTGTATAGATCTGATTCTTCAGTTTCTGTGTCTCTACAACTTCTCCAGTCTTCTTTCCAACAGTATCTGCTGCATCATAAAGTGTATCTGCAACTCTTTTTCCTAACTGTTCCACGTCATCCCAACTAAATTTCATACTT
>CAUCYJ010000083.1:0-11121 GCA_958446945.1 uncultured Lachnospiraceae bacterium
ACACATCAAACCGCCATAAATGTTCGGCTTAATTGTATAAGTAATAACCATATCTAGATGTAATTTCTTAATTAATTTCCGGTAAAAAAACATAAGCTTCGCATCCGTCTTTGGATTGATTCCTCTACGATCCACAGCAGTATTGACGAACTTGCATCCCATCTTTTCCAAATTTCTCACAAGTTCGCCATCTGGCAAAGAAATATATACTTCATTCCCTTGATTCAAAAGTTCTTGAATCAATTCTTTTCGAAATTTATATAATCCAACATCAAAATTTGCTAAAATCAAGATTCTTTTCATCTATCTCATTCTCCTTGCCGGCACTCCCACATACACTCCGGCTTCTGTAATATCTTTTACCACAGCTGCTCCTGCACCGACTGTTACATCGTCAGTAATTGTTACATTATTCTTTACACACGAGCCTACACCTATATGCACACCTCTCCCAATACAAACTGTTCCTGCCAGTGTTGCATTGGGAGAGATATGTACATAATCCGCTAAATCGTTATCATGTTCTACAATTGCTCCTGTATTGATAATACAATGTCTTCCAATATTTGCACATGGATTAATCACTGCATTCGCCATGATTACCGTCCCTTTTCCAATCTGTACATTTATACCAAGTACAGCCGTTGGATGAATCAATGTAGCCCATTTTACGTCACATGTTGTTGCGATTTTCTCGCGAATCGCATTATTACCTATCGCGATTATAAACTCACACTTATCTTTGTATTCATACATATTTTTTGTAGTTCCCAGGATTGGAAAACCGCAGACTTCTTTTATTGAATCATTATCATCTAGGAAGCCTGCGATTTCATATCCTGATTTCAAAGCAATATCTGCAATTACTTTTCCATGCCCGCTGGCGCCAATAATCACTAATTTCTTAGACATTTTCTTTTACCTTTTCTTCTTCTGTTCCCATGAAAACTTCCATCGTAGCCGATGTTTCTGAACTGATTCCATTACGCTGCAACACATTCCAAATTGTTTGGAAAATAATCTTCCAATCTCCTAGAAAAGTAACATTATCCACATACTGCACATCATATTTAAATTTTTCTTCCCAACTAATAGCGTTTCTTCCATTTACCTGCGCCAAGCCGCTCAATCCTGGTCTCACTTCATGACGACGTCTCTGCTCTGCATTGTATCTTGGCAAATACTCTACTAATAACGGTCTTGGGCCGATTACGGAGATGTCTCCGAACAAAATATTCAAAAGTTCTGGAAGTTCATCCAAACTTGTACTTCTAAGCAATTTTCCGAACTTTGTAAGACGTACTTCGTCCGGCAGAAGATTTCCATCTTGATCTTTCGCATCTGTCATTGTACGGAACTTATAGAGTGTAAAAATCTCTCCATTCAATCCTGGTCTTTTTTGCTTAAAAATAACTGGACTTCCAAGCTTTACTCTTACCAATAGTGCAGTAACAAGCAAAACCGGAGAAAGCACAATCAATGCTATTAAGGATAGCAAAATATCCTGCAGTCTTTTCACATATTTTTCATAGAATTTCTTTTTATGTGGAACTACTTTTTTCACTTTACTCAATTTCCTATTTCCTCACTATTCAAAACATTTCTTAATCACTTCAATAATCATCTCTTGCTGCTCCAGTGTCATTTTATTGTCACTTGGCAGGCATAATCCTCTATGGAAAATATCCATTCCCACATCTAATGGTTTTCCATCTTTTCCAACTGCTCCTCCTGCAATATATGCATTCGTTTTCGCTCTTCCATTTCCTTCTCTTGTCACAAATGGATTCATACGATAAATTGGCTGCATATGCATCGGTTTCCAAATTGGACGGCCTTCTGCGTTATATTTTGCCAAAGTTTCTAATATTTCTGTAGGACAGCTCTTTCCATGTTCACTGATATAAAGCGCTTCCTGTTCTCCACGAACCTGTTTGCACATTGCTTCCGGATGAATCACCATACAAGATAACCAGAAGTTCGGTTCACTTTTCTCTTCATCATACGGATTCATACTTACCGGAATACCTTTGAATCCTTCTTTATATCTCATATAGATTGCTTTCTTCTGTGCAATATGTTCTTCTAGATATGGAATCTGTCCTCGCACAATGCCTGCAATCACATTACTCATGCGATAATTATATCCTAACTCTTCATGCTGATACCATGGTGCATTTTCTCTTGACTGTGTTGACCACTTTCTTACCTTTTCTGCTGCTTCTTTATCATCTGTTAAGAGCATTCCACCTGCTGATCCTGTAATAATCTTATTTCCATTAAAACTAATGCAATTGTAACTGCCAAAAGTTCCTGTTTGTATGCCTTTATAAGTTGCACCGAACGACTCTGCAGCATCTTCAACAATTGTTGCATTGTATTTATTGCAGATAGAACGAATCTCATCAATCTTCCCCGGCACTCCGTAAAGATGTGCAACAACTACAACCTTTACATCCGGATATAATTCAAATGCTTTCTTAAGTGCTTCCGGATCCATATTCCAAGTATCATACTCTGTGTCAATAAATATTGGTACTCCACCTTCATAAACTACAGGATTAACAGTCGCATCGAAAGTCATATCTGAACAGAATACCTTATCTCCACGTTTTACCCCTGCAAGTTTTACAGCTAGATGAAGAGCTGCTGTTCCACAGGAAAGGGCTACTGCATATTTGCATCCAACTTTTCTGCAAATCTCCTGCTCGGATTCATTAATATTTTCTCCCACTGTAGACATCCAGTTTGTCTCATAAGCTTGTTTTACATATTCTAATTCTTCTCCATGCATTGTCGGAGAACTCAACCATACTTTCGACTCAAACGGTTTTAATTCCATATTTTTTCCTTCCTTTTCTCCCTAATCTGCCGGATGATATGTTGATACCATCTTTTCTACCAATTCTCTAATATTTCCTACATTTGCATACGCCTTATCCGTGAGTTCATCCAGATTCACTAAGAACTCGTTAATATCAAACGGAATCGGCATACCGATGTGGATCAATTCATTTTCTGTCCGCTTCAGTCCTTCTTCTGCCATCAGCTTCTCTTCATATAATTTTTCACCTGGGCGAAGACCTGTATATTCAATCTTAATGTCTTCATCCGGACGGTAGCCTGACAGACGAATCAAGTTTCTTGCCAATGTGTCAATCTTTACCGGTTCACCCATATCCAGAACAAAGATTTCTCCTTCCGGAATTGTCATAAAATACCGGATGATTTCCGTATCCGTTACGGTAACAGGTCCCCCTGCTTCGATCTGCTTTTTGAACAGCGGAATAACAGATCCGTTACTTCCAAGTACATTTCCGAATCGAACTGCCACGAACTCTGTCTTTGCATCTTGAATCGCATCCTTCCATTTCTTATTAACCAGTTCCTTCTTGACCGCATGAGTGAATAATTGAGGAATCTCTTCTGCTTTTCCTTCTTTTACTTTGTAGTCAAATGCCTGGATGATCATTTCACAGAGACGTTTACTTGCCCCCATAATGTTTGTTGGATTAACCGCTTTATCCGTACTGATTAATACGAATTTCTTCGTTCCGTGTGCAAGGGCTGCAAATGCCGTTTTATATGTTCCAACAGCATTGTTTTTAATTGCTTCACACGGGCTATCTTCCATAAGCGGAACATGTTTATGCGCCGCTGCATGATAGACAATATCCGGATGATAGGTGCTGAACACTTTGAATATCTTACGGCTGTCCCGGACAGATCCGATAATTACTTCCAGATTTAACTGTGGGTATTTCTTCTTAAGTTCCATCTGGATATCATAAGCGTTATTTTCATAAATATCTAAGACAACTAGCTGTTTCGGATTTCTCGCTGCTACCTGACGGCAAAGCTCAGAACCGATACTTCCGCCACCCCCGGTGACAAGTACAACTTTTCCTCGAATGTATTCGGTAATCTCGTCCATATTGACAAGAATCTGTTTTCTTCCTAATAAGTCTGAGATCTCTACTTCCCGGAGTTTTGTCATGCTGACTTCTTCATTGACGATCTGGCTCACACTCGGAACAGTCTGCATCCGGCATCCTGTTTCTTTGCACAGGTTGAGAATATCCTTTCGGTTCTGTCCTGTCGTAGATGGGATTGCGTAGATAATGCGATTGATATCATATTTTTTTACCATATCTACAATATCATATCGATTTCCCACAACTGGGATTCCTTCCAGAAAACGCCCCCTTTTCTCAGGATTGTCATCAATGGCACATACCACTCTCGCATGAACAGAATCTGCCTTTCGGATCTCACGTATCAACGTCTGTCCCACTGTTCCGGCTCCAATGACCATAATCCGGTCTTTTTCTTTCTCCTCTTTCCTTATACTATTTTGCAGAGAACGAACATAGAAACGAATATAGCGATAAGAGAAGCGTACGCCTGCACAGCATACACAGCTTAAAATATATCCCATAAAATAATAAGATTTTGGCATATGCAGTTCCATGAAAACAGCTCCGATAATATATACTGGGATCAGAACCAAATCTGCAATTGTAATTCGCTTCAGCTCGGTAATGCTGACAAATGCCCAAATGCTGTGGTATAGTCTGTAAATATAATAAATGACAATCGTAGATACGATCCAAAATGGCATGGACCATAAATATCCTGCCATATATTCATCTGGGATCATATCAATTCGAAAATCAAATCGCATGACAAGCGCCATGAAATATGATCCCACAATGATCAAAACGTCTGCCAGACATAATAATAATGACTTATAAATCCACTGTAGTTTCCATTTTTTTGTTACTTGCTCCATCTTATCCTTCTTCCTCTCATTGATATCTCTATACACGCGAAAAAAGACCGTCTCAGTTTCCTAGTCAGTCTTTCTTCTTGTCTTTTATCCCTATTCCTTTTTATTACGCACAACGTAAACAGCCATTCCGATCAATACCATCACTGCTGTTGCAAGTACTGTGTGCACCGGATTAAGTGCTGTTGCTTTTAAGTCCCACCATTTCACATCTACATAGACAAAGAGCAGAATAAATGCTGCCACCAATGCCAAAAGACCGATTGTTAGTACTCTAAAAAATATCTTTCTCTCATTCATACGCACTCACTCCATTTATCTTGCCATTTCCTGTAAATAACTTATACCACGTTCCTAAAATCTCTTTTAGTATATTAATTATCGCCATTTTCCGCAATACTTTTTTCAAAAATGTCATAATTTGTCAAAATTCGTTCATTTTTATTCATACTATTTCTTATATATTATGCAGTTTTTTTATCGTTTTTCAATTAAACACACTTATTTATTGATTTCATCTATAAATATACTATTTTTGTTCTTTACACCCTTCCATCTGCTTTACTTCCCGCAGGATTTTCTCTGCTGCTGCCGGAATCCGTCCAAGTGGGTCGAGTCCCACATTCAATAAGTAGTTAATCCCCAGATCATTCAGATGTTTCTTATATTGATAGATTGTCTCCGCCGGTTTCCAGTTCTGATCGTGAGCCGAATAGCCCCAGGAATGGTTCATCGTAGCCGCTGTCTCATAAAGCCCGTTCGGGGAAGGCTTAAAACCATCCACCGCGTTGTAGTCGATTGTTTCTGACAGCTTCGCTATCTCCTGCGGATCTTTCGTTGTCTCCGGAAGCTTCTCCGGGATTTCGTTATCTCCAAGAGAGACGTAATCATACATCCCATTTCCAATCCGGGAATTGATAAGACAGTTCGGCTGCAATTCTTTTACCGTATTATAGAGCTTACGGCTCTGCTCCAATGTCAGTGTCATCGGAACATCGAACCATGCCGTGCAGATTTCTCCATATTCACTCATAATCTCTCTGACTTGCGGAAGAATCTTCTTCTCAAAGCAGATACTGTAATCTTTCTTTACCTTCTTTGTCTCCGCATCAATGACATCCGGGAAGTCCCAGCTGTTATCCCATGTTGTTCCGGCAGTCTCTTCATCATTAGACAGATAACCTCCCCCATGTTCTTCGTGCCAGTCCAGATCCTGAGAGTAATAGATTCCAAACTTCAGTCCTTCCCTCCGGCATGCGTCTGCCAGTTCCCGGATCACATCCCGACCAAACGGTGTTGCATCACAGATATTGTACTTGTCTGCTTTTGAGTGGTACATGGCAAATCCATCGTGATGCTTTGTCGTCACAACAAGATATGTCATCCCACACTCTTTTGCAAGCGTTACAATCTGATCTGCGTCAAAATAAATCGGCTGGAATACCTCTGCCAACTTCTCATATTCTTTGTTTGGAATCTGAAATCTCGACTGGATCCACTCTGCATAGTGACTTGAATATTCTCCCCGGTACTCTCCTGCTAACAAAGAGTACAATCCCCAGTGAATCATCATTCCGTATTTCGCTTCTTTAAACCACTCTACTGTATTTTCCATCATTCTTCCTCCGTTATTCTCTGGCTTTTCTTTCATTCTTTTCTTCATACATCCGCTCATCTGCAATATGCATTAATTCGTGATAATTGACGTCATTTCGATGACAATAGACATATCCCATCGAATAATGTTTTTTTGATACTGCTATTTTGCATAGGCGTTCCTCCATACTTCAAACTCATCCACCGGAAGTGGTTTCGAATATACATATCCCTGGATCATATCACAGCCAACCTTACGCAAACTCTCAACCTGATTCTCTCTCTCGATTCCCTCTGCCACAACATTCATGCCAAGATCATGCGCAAGGCAGATCATATTCTCAACAATCTTCTGCGATTTTTCATTTTCATTCACAAAGAAAGCACGGTCAAGCTTAAGATCATCCGCATCGAAGTCTTTTAAAACAGTCAGAGAAGAATAGGCAAACCCGAAATCATCCAATGCCACCTTTACTCCATTTTCCCGAAACGTATCTAAAATCTTCTTTACAAAGGCAAACTGATTATCTTCCAAAAGCATTGTCTCTGTCAGCTCAATTTCGATCATTCCATCCGGAATCTCATATTTATCTTTAATCTTCAGATATTCGCTGCAGATATCCGTTCCTGAATTGCGCAAATGAAACCGTGATAGATTTACCGAAATTTCCATATCATTCCCTATGCTGTGCCAGTGATGAAGAAGTCTGCATACTTCTTCAAACATATAAAGATCAAGCTCTGCAATCTTTCCATTCTGCTCAAACAAAGGAATAAATTCTGACGGATAAATAAACCCTACTTTCGGATTCTTCCACCGCACAAGCGCCTCTGCTTCACAACATTTTTCGGAATTCAAATTGATTTTTGGCTGTAAATATACTTGAAACTCTTTATTGCGAAGCGCTTCCTCAAAAACATTGTTCAGCCAGTGTTCCCGCTTAAATTGTTCTTCGATTTTGCCTTCATACACCGTACATTTATTTTTCTCTTCCGTTGCTTCGCTTGCATAGATCGCCTTATTCATCAGATCACTGATTTTTTTCTCTTTTCTGAATTCACATGCGCCAATCGTAAATTCCAGATCAAATCCCTGAAATTTCTGATTGATCACACGGTTCATCTGATCCATTACATCATTGAGTCTACAGGCAATCTCCCCCTCTTCCTTCTCATTCATCAGCAAAAAGAAATGGTCCATACCGCTTCGGCAAAGCACTTCTCCTTCCCGCAGCTCTGTTGAAAGCATTTTGGCAATAAACCGAAGGGTTCGGTTTCCATCTTCTTCTCCCCAGCTTTCATTGATATACCGAAAATCCACTACATTCATATAAACGATCATATAAGACTGCTTATCTGATATCTCAAAAATATTCCGACTTTCTCTTTGAAATCCTTTTCGATTATATAATCCGGTCAGTCCATCTATATAAAGCGCTTTTTCTCTTTTTTTGTTCTCCTTCATATATCGGAAAATCAAAGCACTGATAAGAAGTACTACCCCACCGACAATAGCAATATCCAACAGTATATATGGCTTTATCTGATTCATAAAAATCTCCTGTGCCAACTGCTGGTTCTTCTCTGAAATATATTGGGCTGCCATGCGCTCAACCATCTCGTGAAACATCATCATATTACCTGCAAAGCACCCAAGTAGTATGCATGCAGCTGTTATAATTCCGATTGTAAATAAATTATGTTTTTTCTTCTGCATTTTTCTTTCTTCCTTTGTATCCCCACGCCTGATTTCTTATTCTTGCTCATTCCAAATCTTATAACCATTTCGTCCCTGACGTTTCACTTCATATAACGCCAGATCCGCCTTTTCATAATTCTTTACAAGCACTCTGTTAATTTTATCCGCGTATTTTCTGAGCGCTTCTGCAGCGCAACCTCAAACGGAATATCAAAACATCTTCCACAAGTTCCCAATGGAATTTATAGAAGATGCCTTTTTTTCATTATTCATTATTTTTTTCTAATTATCCTACACCAATCTCATCAATACTATACTGCAGAACTACTCTCTTACGTTAGCTTTCTCCATAATACCTGCTCTTCAATCCACTTTACAGTCACCTGCAACGTATTGAAGCTAATAACTCTTCATATATCTTATATGCATTTCTTGTTGTATTCTTTACCTGATACAATGCCTGATCCGCTTTCTCATACAACTCTTCAAATGTATTTCCATGCTCCGGTACAAGCGCTACACCTGCTGAAATAGTAATGGATACTTTTACGTCTCCCCGCTCATAATCTAACTCCATCTTCTTCAGAAGGCTTGTAAGAACTCTGTCAAGAACTTCTATCGGTATGCGTTGGATAAACACAACGAACTCATCGCCTCCAAGACGGCACACAATATCATATTTCCGAAAATGATTCATTAAAATCTCTGCCACATTTTTCAGCGCATCATCTCCGCGCATATGTCCAAGCGTATCATTTAACCGTTTAAAATGATCCAGATCCAGAAGCATAAAGGCACTTGTTTCTCCCGGATTCATTTCTGCCAACGCCTTCACAATATATTGTGTTCCAGCACTTCGATTGTAGACTTTCGTCAAAGGATCTACAATCGCCCTCTCTTCCAGATACAATTCTTTCCGCTTCTTATTATCAATATCTCTTACCGTGACAAAAGCAAGCAGATTTCCGTTCTGAGCATCTCTTTCCAGATGCATCTCACATGCCACCCAGAAAGTCGTTTTGTCCTTTCGCAAATATTTATATTCCTGTATAAAATTATTTTCTCCCGAAAGAAATCGTATTCTGAGATTACCTATAGAACATTTCTCACAAACTTCCTCACGAAATTCTTCTGCAACACACTTTCGTACAAATTCTTTTAGAATTCTAGTGTATGTCACATCCGGATCATACTGTTCTCCTTGCTGTCCCATCACCTTATCAAGCGTTACATTTATCTCATATACTCCGATCACATCTGACATGAAAAAACTTCTCATCTTCTTTTCACGGTTTAACAGCAATTCTTTCTCATAGTTTTCTGAGATATCATATATCATTCCGATGGAACGAATCGGTTCACCATTCGTATTATAAAAATGAATCACCTTAATTCCGTAATAATATGTCTGCTCGCCTTTTGTCAGAATCATTCGTCTCTTCGATTCTTCACGTCCATTTTTCAGATCATCAAACATTTCCATGAGTACATGTTCCATTGTTTTCTGATTTGTTTCACTAAAATACTTCAGCAATTCTTTTGAAACATTCTGAATTATCTGAGGCAAATGAATCTTCTCATAGCTGCTGTTACTTAAAAATCTCATCTCGTCTTTCCGCGCATCATAAAGAAATACTTGACTCTCCAATTCAGATACTGCCACCTGAAAAATATTATCCCTTATCTGAAGTTCCTGATTCATCTGCTCCGCTTTCTTCTTCTCGGACCAAATTATATAGTAAATCAGTACGACAAATAATGCCAGCGTCATTACAACCCGGAACATCAGAAGCGATACAGAATCTGACAGATAATGGACTCTTCCATGGATTGACTCTTCATTTATCACTGTCACTGCAAACCAGCCATTAATATTGATCGGTGTAATATAAACATACTCTTTTCCCGCTTTTCTTTGAAGCTCCACATACATTGGATTACGGGACGTAAGCTTATCCTGTATTTCTTTCATGGATACAGACTTTTTCAACTCTTTCATCTCATCAAAGAAATTCGCTTTTGTTGTATCAGCCAAAGCAGCATCATAGTTTGTTACATAATTTCCATCTCCATCGATGATGTACATGTCACTTTTCACGCCGCCCATCTCTATATTGTCATATACGTGGAACGAATCACACTCAATCACGCCATAAAAGACACCTCTTACGATATCATTCTCTCCATATATCGGAACCGCAAGAAAGATAATCTTTTCACCTATAATTTTAGATTTCAAAGAACCGGTAATGATCTCATGCCCTTTCATACATTCACGAAAATATTCACGTTCTCCTACATTCAATGACTTTCCTGCTGTAGTAATTGCTTTTCCGTTTGGCAAAGCAATTCCAAACCGTAAAATATCCAAATTCTCATCTTCCAGGACATTCTGTAGATATTCAAAATTCTCCTTCTGTTGAATATCCTTTGTCTTCTCCAACATTTCTGCAAGATTACGCATAAAGCTCATAGAAAGATTGATTTTTGTCTCTACAATCTCCGCTCCTTGATTCGCTAATCCAGATAAGGAAGTTACTGCATGATTCAGCTCCTCCTTTTGTACCTCCCTTTCAAAATCAGCAAAATATATATTGATCAATGCAAGCATCAGCACTATAAACAAAACAATTACAAACACTCTTTGCTTTATTTTACCTTTTCTTTCTCGCATTTTCATACCGCCTTACACTGACTCCAGTATCTTTTGACCAGAAATCTTTCGGTCAAAATTCTATTACGTAAATTGTACCATACTCAGAAAAAGGTTACAACGTTGAATGCAGTTTCCCGCTCTATACATCACATTCCAACTGGCAGTCATACGGTTCCTGTTCTACATGTTCCTGACGATACTGCTGTGCTTCCGTGCATCCCATTTTCTTATAAAATGCCTGAGTCTCTACAGCGGAATGAGCTGAAATATAAAGTAAGTTCCTCTTCTTTTATAAATCTGTATTCTATCATTACGCTTCTCCCTTATCTTCATTTTTACTAAGATAACGCCATAGTGTTGTTCTGCTGATCCCAAGCTGGC
>CAUCYJ010000084.1:0-11110 GCA_958446945.1 uncultured Lachnospiraceae bacterium
CGAGGAAGAGTTGATTGAAGTTCTGTCCGAATACTTTTCCGAGCTGCTGAAAGCAAAGAAAAATGTAATTCGTCACGTAACAGGCGAATTCCAGAGGGTTTACAAAGCCAAGGATGAGAACCTGAATTACGAAAAGGAATTGAACGCACAGCTTCACAAGCTTAAAAAAATGCGTCAGAAATACATGGATATGTACACCGATGACCTCATTACACGTGAGGAACTGAATGAAAAAATCGGCGGCACAAAACAGGAAATCGAGCGTCTGGAGAATGAGTTGAAAATGGTTGCTTATCACCTGACAAAAGGTGAACAACTGGAAACAATCTTGAATCGCACGTTTAAAGAGATTGAAGATATTTCCGATGTTCACCAGATGACCAATGCACAGCTTAAACGGATTATCCAGAAAATTGAAGTAGACAAGGATGGTAACGTAGATATTTACTTACGAATCTTCGGTGATTTAGGCTTAGATGAAACCGTTCTAATTAGTGACAACCAAACATAAGGACTGCACTGACCGTCTCAGTCAGCTCAATCCGGGACTGGCATGTGAAGTGAGACAGGTTCTGGATGTGAACAAGCAGGAGCGGCATATCAGAGGTGGGCTCGCTACAAGAGAAAAATATTTACATCAGCATTAGAGCGTGTCTGAAAAATCATTCCCACAAATTTTGATGTATATCTTGCGAAAAGCCTTTTTCAAACATACTCTAAGGGAGTAAAAGAAGCTACTGTCGGATATGACAGTAGCTTCTTTTACAGGTATTTTTACTGCTGATTTTTGTTTTACATAGTATATAATGAAAAGCATATTGTTTGGGTTTGTAAAAAATTATTTGCTCCAGATTTCAAGCGTTTTTAATAATTTTTCTTTTGTTTCAACATCTAATTTTATAATATTCTGATATAGCTTTCTGTCAATGGCAGTTTCTGAATATTCTGGATCCAGTTCACCAACAAGTGAATCCAGAGAACATCCGGTTAAACGGGCGTAGTAGGTTAGTATACGTAGTGACATGGCAGTACGGTTATTCTCAACATTGCTGATATATCCAGGAGTAACGCCAAGAGAATCGGCAACCTGATTTTGAGTTAGTCCCATTTTTTGACGAAGATTTTTGATAAGTGAACCATAATTTTCTGTTTCCATAGAGGAGGGCTCCTTTTAGTATAGTATTTTTAACAAAATTATATAATAAATAGTTATTGCAATAAAGCTACTAATAGAATATAATATATATAATAAATATATAATAAATATACAAGGAGAACTGAAAATGAAAATAAGGATGGATTTTGTAACAAATTCAAGTAGCAGTAGCTTTATTTTAGCCAGAAATGAGAGATTAAATGAGAAACAAAAAGATAAGATTATTGAGTATGTAGAAAAAACTTTTCTGGGTAAACGGATATTGACACCGGAGAGTACAGAGGAAGAAATTCAAAAAATACTTGACGAAAATGTTTTTGGAGAGGAAGAAAGGGATGCGGTAAGGAAAGCTTTACATGACGGTAAAATGATATATAGTGATTGTGTATGCTTTGAGGACTGTCTTTATAATTATGAGTCAGTGTATGAAGATATATGGGAAATCATGCAGGAAAACAGTGACGGAGATTTTGAAGAAATAGATGGTGATCTGTCGTACTAAAGGTGACAAAATGAAAATTAGAAAATATAAGAATTTTGTATCCTGTTTTAATGAAAGAACTGGTGAATATTTTAGAACCGGGATTATAAAGAATGGAGTAGACACAGGGACAGATCCATTTATGGCACCCTTTCCGGAACTTTTAGATGTGGGAATCATGGGACATTGTATACATGGGAAAAGAGGATTGTGTATGGCTGCGGGTGTAGAATGTTATCAAAATGGTATGTATTCAAATCTGCAAAATATGTCTCTGGCGAATTTTGAAAAAATTGCAAAACAATGCGGCGGAAAAGTCTATCAGTTTGCTCTTGGGGGGTGTGGTGATCCGGATCAGCATGAAGATTTTAAAAACATTTTAAAGATATGCAGAGAGTATGAAATAACACCTAATTTTACAACATCTGGTTTAGGTATGACAAAAGAACTTGCACAATTATGTAAGGAGTATTGCGGTGCAGTTGCTGTCAGCTGGTATGGCGGTGATTATACAGTCAATGCAATAGAATTGTTAATAAAGGCAGGAGTGAAGACCAACATTCATTATGTATTACATAATGAATCTATAAAAGAAGCAATGTACAGAATGAAAGAAGGAAAATTTCCCAAGGGGATTAATGCGGTAATTTTTCTGCTTCATAAGCCGGTAGGATTAGGTACCAGAGAAAAAGTGATTAGTGTAAACAATGAAGAATATATCCAATTTATAAAATATATTTCTGAAGAAAAACTGGAATATAAAGTTGGATTTGATTCTTGTACAGTACCTGCATTTGCAAATCATCCTGGAAAGATAGATACAGACAGTCTTGATACATGTGAAGGTGCAAGGTGGTCAGCGTATATTACACCGGATATGAAAATGTTGCCCTGCAGTTTTGATAATCAGGAACAACGCTGGGCTGTTGATTTAAATGTGTATACAATTCAGGAAGCCTGGGATAGCGCAGAATTTGACCAATTTCGAGAAAAATTCAGAAATGCCTGTCCGGGTTGTGAGAAAAGAAATCTTTGTATGGGAGGCTGCCCGATAAGACCGGAAATAGTGTTGTGCAGTAATAAACAATCTTTTGAGCAGGATATTCTTATTACTAAAGATATGAATGAGAAAAGGCTGGTTGTAATTCCTCATGTACTTTTTAAAGGAAAAAGAAATGTTCCATGGAAAGAAGTAGAAAAATATCTTATTCGATATGTGGGAAAAATATTCGAAGTGGCTGAGACAGAAGATTTTATTTGTATTGATAAAATATTTTCAGATGAATATACAGGATCAGTGTATACGCGAAAATTGAAAGGTGCATTACCAAAGGTAAAAGCTAATATGTCTCAAGGAATTCCCCAAATGATAGAAATTGCTACTGAAAAGAGATGGAAAGAAGATTTCGAAAATAAGCACAAGAAAAAAGCCGGAAATGGTTGGTTTCGATATAGTACACGATTTGCTCTACCTGTTATGAATGAGAAAGGTGATATTTTGGATTACAATGTATATCAGGCTGTGCTAATAGTAAGATATGCAGCGGATAAAAAAATGTATTTGTACGATATACAAAACATTAAAAAAGAAACGAGATACCCATCCTGGACTGAATAGTCAGATAGTCAGAAACCCATTTCTTTGAATAGATTATAATATATTGTTTATGGAAATGCAAGGGGAAAAATAGTACTGAGAAAAGAAGCTACTGTCGGATATGGCAGTAGCTTTTTTCAGGTGTTTTTTGTATAATAAAATGCTGTAAAGGCTTTGCAAAAACATAAGGGAGGATAAGAAGATGGCATTAATGGAAGTGAACTTCTTTTCAAAAGCACTGATGCGTCCGGTAACGATGAATGTAATCTTGCCGGTTGATAAAGTGTTTTTTGGAGAAGAAACAGAAGAAGAGAACAAACCGTTTAAGACTTTGTATTTGCTTCACGGAGTAATGGGGAATTACACAGACTGGGTAACAGGAACATGTATTAAGCGATGGGCAGAGGAAAAGAATCTGGCAGTAGTTATGCCATCTGGAGCAAATATGTTCTATATGGATCATCCGAATGCAAATGAAAACTACAGTGAATTTATCGGAAAAGAGCTTGTAAAGATTACACGAAGAATGTTTCCGTTATCTCACAAAAAAGAAGATACATTTATTGCCGGGTTATCCATGGGAGGATACGGTGCGATCCGAAATGGTCTGAAATACCATGACACATTCGGATACATCGCAGGTCTTTCTTCTGCTATGATTCTTGAAAAAATGAGGACAGCAGATGACAGTTCTCCTATGTTCTTTGAGAAAAAAAGCTTTCTGGAGAATGTATTTGGAGATCTGTCCCGGATCAAAGACTGTGAGATCAATCCGGAATGGATTGCCGAAAATATGAAAAAAGATGGAATCCCATTTCCGCATATGTACCTTGCCTGTGGACTGGACGATCCGCTTCTTCCTCCGAACCGTAAGTTCAGAGATACCATGCAGAAACTGGGTGTGGATGTAACTTACGAGGAAGGTCCGGGAGCACATGAGTGGGATTTCTGGAATCGTTATATTAAGAGAGTTCTGGACTGGCTGCCTCTTGATAAGGATAGCAAGGAAGGGATGAACAGCGGGAACGTAGGATTGTAAATTACAGAACATATTTTATTAAAATCTCTGAGGTTACAATAATCTCAGAGATTTTTTGCCAGAAATATTTTAGTATGGGTAAAATAACTGTGAACATAAAAATATACAAAAAAGCAAAGATAAAAATATATAAAATACCGAAAAAATAAAATTGTATTGACAATAATATGTGAAAGATATAATATATTTCATGTAGAGTACACGGGTACGCAAAGCAAAAACATACATATAATGAAGAAAGCGAAAACCTATGTGCTGGAAAATATGTATTTGAACAAAAAATACCCCACATAACTTCACCTGCTACCAACAAATGGAGAAATACATGGGATATTTTATGGAAAATAATTTTATCACAAGTCTAAATATTTGTAAATAAATTTTCCTGACAGAACTTATGCATATTTTCGTAACTCATATGACTGGAACTGAAAAATGTTTATCCAGTTAAAAATTAGTAAAGCAGATTTTATATAACTGCGTAATTAAACAGGAGGTACGAATAATGAAAAAAAGGTTACTTAGTGGTTTACTTTGTGGAACACTAACAATGTCTCTTCTTGGAGGGACTGCAATACCAGTATTGGCAGATGATGATCAGACAATCACAATGTGGACAGTATTTACTGGATCAGATGGAGATATCCTGAGAGAAATTGTCAAAGATTACAATGAGAGTAACGAAGATGGGATTAAAGTTGATATTGATATCATGGATGGAAGTACTCTTCAGGCAAAACTTCCTACAGCAATATCTACCAATACAGCTCCGGATTTTGTTTTGATGGGAATTGAATATATTTATCAATATGCAAATAATGATATGATTATACCATTGGATGATTTCTGGGAAAAAACCGGATTGGATGAAAGCAACTATTTGGAAAATGTTGTGGACAAATCAAAAGTAGATGGAACTTTATATGGTGTTCCGATGCAGTATAATCTTCAGTATCTCTATTATAATAAAGATTTATTTGAGGAGGCAGGGCTTGATCCAGAACAGCCACCGACAACAATGGAAGAATTAGCAGAAGATGCAAAGAAATTGACGAATCCGGATAAAAATCAGTATGGTATTGGTTTTCCTACAGACTATGCATCCTATTGTGAATATTTATGGTCAAATGGTGGAGATGTAGTAAGTGAAGATGGAAAAGAAAATAATCTGAATTCGGAAGCTAATATTAAGACCTTGGAATGGATTCAAGATTTAGTTTTGAACGAAAATGTTTCTCCTCAGGGGTTAAAAGCTGCTGATGCAGATACCATGTTTCAGTCAGGACAGTTGGCAATGTATACCAGTGGACCATGGAATATTAATGGATTAAAACAGTTGGGGGTTAATTTCGGAATTACTGCAATTCCATCGGGTTCAGATGGAGCTTATGCCCCTGAAGGCGGTTGTGCATATATGATTCCAAAAAGCGTAGATGATTCCAAGAAGGATGCGATTTATAAATGGATGGCATATTGGCTTTCTGACGATGTATTAAAAGAATGGTCTACAAGAAATGGATTTCCGGTATGGTCTAATTCACTGCTGGAAGATGAAGATATTAAATCTGATGAGATCTTAACAGATGTATCCGATGCATCTAAGATTGGACGTAACTGGCATCTGAATCTTGACTGGGGAAGTCAAATTGATCAGAATGTTATGCAGCCTATGATGGAACAGATATTATCAGGAACCGATGTATCTGAGGCGCTTCAGACAGCGTCAGATACTTTAGATGGTATTATTGCAGAAAAGTAGAATTCAAGAGCTGTTGCAGTAATGCAATAGCTCTTTTTATAGGAGAGCGAATATGAAAAATAGAAATAAATATCATGCTCAAAGTCAGAAACAAGCATATCTTTTTCTGGCACCGTCTATGTTAATACTTACAGTTTTTGTCTTTATTCCTCTGATTGGTGCACTGGTGATCAGTGTTATGAATATTGACATTTATATGAACAATATTTCTTTTGCAGGATTTGGAAATTATTTAAAAATGTTTCATGATAGCAGAATAGGAAATGCTACATTTAATTCATTTTATTTTGCACTGGCAGAAGTACCTCTTCAGGTTTTTATGGCATTATTAATGCTTATGTTGATGATAAAAAATAATCGTTTTCATAAGTTTCTAAGAACAGTATTTTATCTTCCATATGTATGCTCAATGACAGCGATTAGTATCATGTGGTCAATGCTGTTAAATACAAATTATGGTATGTTACCATATTTATTTAAACAAATTGGTGTTGACTTTCCAAATGTTCTTACAAGTACTACATGGGCAATGCCAGTAGTGATTCTTATTACAGTATGGAAAAACTTTGGATATACACTTACTCTTTTATCTGCTGCGGCACTGGGAGTATCAAATTCTTTATACGAGGCTGCTGAAATGGATGGAGCTACAGGATTTCAGAAATTTATATATGTAACGATTCCTGGAATCAAACAGACTATTAATTTTTGTATTGTTACAACACTGATTACCGCTCTTCAGGTTTTTGATCAGGTATATGTTATGACTAAAGGCGGTCCATTGTATAAAACGGAAACACTTGTAAGTTATATTTATAATCAGGGATTCCAGGTGGCTCCTTATGATTTAGGATATGCGTCTTCTATTGCTGTATATCTGTTCCTTATGGTCGCTATTATTACCTTTGTTCTCAGAAGATTTGTATTAAACAGGGGGACAGAAGAATGAAAATAAAGAAAATAAAAGTAAATGAAATAGTAGGAACTGCAGTTACAGTTTTAATTGCTGTGTTGATTTTATTTCCTTTGATCTGGTTGTTGGTTTCATCTTTTAAATCAGACGCAGATGTAATTAAATGGCCGCCAATATTTTTTCCAACACAATGGTTGACGGCACAATATAAATATGTAGTAGATGCAATTCCTATTTTATCCATGCTGAAAAATACAGTTGTTTTTTCAGTAGGAGTAACTGTAGTCAGTCTGTTTTTTGACTCGATGGCAGCCTATGCATTTTCAAGGATGCATTTTAAAGGAAAGAATCTTATTTTTGGAATTATTCTTCTCACAATGATGGTTCCTTTCCAGATTATTATGATTCCTCTTTACATTGAAGAATATAAATTTAAAATTCTTGACACTTATTTGGGATTGATTTTACCAAGAGCCTCTAGTGCATATGGAATTTTTATGTTAACATCATTTTTTGAGAACATTCCTAAATCACTGGATGAAGCGGCAAGAATTGATGGTATGAAGGAAAAACAGATTTATAGCAGAATCATATTACCGCTTGCCAAACCGGCATTTATAACTCTTGGAATTTATCATTTTATGAATAACTGGAATGATCTGATTTATCCAATGATGCTCACCAGTTCTGTAGAGAAGAGAACACTATCAGCAGGACTTGCAATTCTTGTGGGAAGTAATTCCATTAAGTATGGACCAACGCTTGCAGCAACTGTAATATCTATTGCACCATTAATGATACTATTTCTGTTTTGCCAGAGATTTTTTATGGAAGGAATTGCTACATCTGGAATGAAGGAATAAATTAACACAGGTTGAAAGGGAAAAATTATGGGGATTACAACAAAAGAAATAGCAAAAATATGTGGAGTATCCAGAACTACTGTACACAGAGCTTTAAATAATACAGGACGTATCAGTGAAAAAACAAAAAGGATGATATTGGAAACTGCTGAGAAAAATGGATATCGTCCAGATCTTTTGGCTACAGGGCTGGCAAAGGGAAAGACATATTATATTGGTGTTGTTGTAATGGATGTTAATAACCGTTATTTTTCTCAGATGTTAAGTGCATTAGAGATAGAAGCCAGAGAAAGAGGATATTTTATTAATATTACTCTTCACCAGAATGACAAGGAAATAGAAAAAGAACAGCTTTGTAAACTTGCAGATTATCATGTAGATGGCATTATACTGTCTTCGGTTAATAAAGGAGAAGAATATAAAAAATTTATAGAGAGCCTAAACATTCCAGTGGTTACGATTGATAATAAAATCGCAGATAAGATACCATTTGTAACAGTAAATGGAAGAAGTGCAATTTCAAAAGCTGTTTGTGAAATAGCGGAATCTGGATATGAAAAAGTAATATTTGTATGTCCTCCTTTGGCTGAAAAGAATCTGGAGAATATATATGTACATGAAGAAAGAACTGCGGGTTTTAAAGAAGCGGTAAAAAAAATTCATGGGCTGGAATATGTGATTATTGGAAACTGGGATTATCAGAAACAAGCAAAAAAAGAGTTAGAAAAAAGTGAGAAAAAAACAGCATTTTTATGTACCGGGGACATGTTTGCTTTAAATCTTATACGTATGTTTGAAAAAAATGGAAAACGTGCTGGTCAGGATTATGGAATCATGGGATATGATAATATTGATTTTTTGGAATATGTAACTCCTCGTCTGACAACGATAGATAATCACGTGGAAAAGGTCGCGGAAGAAGCATTTAACTTACTACTTCAGCTCATGGAGAACAAAAATGTTGCAGAAACAGAGAGAATTTTGGAAACAGTGACAGTACAGGGAGAAACGATATAATTAAGTGAATATATTGTAGAGGCTCCTGAAGTCTGTCTATAAGGAGAATTATGAAACATATAATTATTACAGTAAATAGTAAATTTAAAAAAAGCGAGATAGACAGCAGAATTTATAGTTCGTTTGTAGAACATATGGGAAGAGTGGTTTATACAGGCATATATGAACCAAATCATCCAACAGCAGATAAGGATGGATTTCGTCAGGATGTATTGGAAAAAGTAAAAGAGTTAGGAATTACAATGGTGCGCTATCCTGGTGGAAATTTTGTTTCTAATTATGACTGGAAAGATGGAGTAGGTCCCAAGGAAGAAAGACCTAAGCGCCTGGAACTGGCATGGCGTGCTGTTGAAACCAATGAAGTTGGAATCAATGAATTTATGAGATGGGCAAAAAAAGCAGGAGTAGAGCCGATATGTGCTGTAAATCTGGGAACAAAAGGAATTGAAAATGCAGCTTCCTTTTTAGAATATTGTAACATGCCTGCAGGAACGATGTACAGCGATATGCGGGTAAAACATGGTGTTTCGGAACCATATAAAGTAAAATTGTGGTGTCTTGGAAATGAAATGGATGGAGACTGGCAGATTGGACATAAGACAGCAGATGAGTATGGGAGACTTGCAGAAGAAACTGCAAAAGCAATGAAATTAATTGACGAAAATATAGAATTGGTTGTCTGCGGAAGTGCAAAATCAGATATGCCGACATATCCTGAATGGGAAGCTACAGTACTGGAACATGTATATGAAAATGTTGATTATCTGGCATTACATCAATATTATGGTGGACAGGAAATGGGAACAGCCGATTTTCTTGCTCAATCTGTAGATCTGGATTGTTATATTGACACAGTTAGTGGCGTTTGTGACTACATAAAAGCAAAGAAACGTTCAGAAAAAACGATGTATATTAGTGTCGATGAGTGGGGAGTGTGGGCGCCAGAAGGAAAAGTAGCTCATCCGGAAATAGAAGAAAAACCATGGCAGATAGCTCCTCATTTGAGTGAACAGGTATACACAATGGAAGACTCACTACTATTCGCAAGTATGCTGATGAGTTTTGTCCGTCATAGCGACAGAGTAAAAGTTGCCTGCCAATCTCTTTTAACTAATATCAGTGCAACGATTATGACTGAAAAAGGTGGAGAAGTATGGGTACAGCCTGTATTTTATCCTTTTTCTTATATGTCAAAATATGCAAGAGGAACAGTGATGGAAGAAGTATATGAAGGTCCTTCCTATGACTGCAGCATTGCAAAAAATGTTCCATATGTGGATACAGTAACGGTATATAATGAAGAATTAGGTGAGATTGCAATTTTTGCAGTCAATAGAGCAGAAGAAACTGTATCTGTTTCAGAAGAACTTCAGGGGTTTGTATTAGAGGAAATAGCAGAACAGTTATATATGACTTCTGGAAATCGCAAAGATACAAACTTAGAGAATCATGACAAAATAAAACCGTATGAGATAAATAATGCTGAGATAGCAGGGGATAATCTTAACTTTGAAATTGAACCGCTGTCATGGAATATGATAAGAGTGAAAGTAAAAAACAAAAATTAATAAATTTATAAGAGACTGGCGCACTAGGAAATTATTAAAGCGAGAGTCTCTTTTTTTCTGTAAAAACATATTGAATGTCATGTGGAAGTTGTGTATAATGAAAGTACAAAATAAGGTATATTATTTTAGATAAAAGTAAAATAAAAACTCAAAATCATAAACTGTGGAGGTAAAAATGACTAAGCTTGTAATCAATCCATCAAAGAAACAGAGCAAAATCAACAAAGAGATTTACGGACATTTCTCAGAGCATCTGGGAAGATGTATCTACGAAGGAATCTATGTAGGCGAAGATTCCCAGATCCCGAATAAGAACGGAATGCGTACAGACGTAGTAGAAGCACTGAAGCATATCAGGATTCCGGTACTTCGCTGGCCGGGTGGATGCTTCGCAGATGAATACCACTGGAAAGACGGTATCGGACCAAAGGAAACACGTAAAAAAATGATCAATACACACTGGGGCGGTGTGGTAGAAGATAACAGCTTTGGTACACATGAATTTTTTGAACTCTGTGAGCAGCTTGGCTGCGAAGCTTATGTTAATGGTAACCTGGGAAGCGGAACAGTTCAGGAAATGTCTGAATGGGTAGAATATATCACATTCGAGGGTGTTTCCCCGATGGCTGACCTCCGTAAGAAAAACGGACATGAGAAACCATGGAAACTGGATTTCTTTGGAGTTGGAAATGAGAACTGGGGATGTGGCGGAAATAT
>CAUCYJ010000085.1:0-10747 GCA_958446945.1 uncultured Lachnospiraceae bacterium
TAAATCTGCTGCCTGACATGACCTGCTGCGAAAAACTTTCCTATTTAAATCACGAACTGTTTAAAATGATCGATGAAAGTATCAACGTAGATCTTCTCGCTCGGCTTTATTCCTCTCAGCTTATTACAAAAGCTTCTCAACATCTTCTCGACGAAGACCGTTTTTATTTCCAGCTCATCATTCAGATTATTTCTGAAGGAATCGAGAAAGGAGAATTGAGGAACGATCGCTCTCTTGAAGAGCTTGAAAAACTCTATGTTATGTATGAGCGCGCTCTTATCTATGACTGGTGTCTAAATAAAGGAAATTATTCTATTATGGCTTACAGTGATAAAATTCTTCCGGATTTTCTGAAGATGATTGCTGCTTCCAAAGATTCCGGACAGCCTTTTTAAGAAAATTGAAACGGCACGAAGGGGAACTCCTTTCGTGCCGTTTCTTTATTGAATGAAATGAACTATAAAGTTATTTTAAAAATCTACTTCTGTTCCATAATATGTGCAGGTAAGAAGCTTCTCCATCTGCTCCGGTGTAATACTTCTCGGATTAGATCCTGTACATGCATCACCTACTGCATTCTTTGCAATCTCTGCAACCTTTTCTTTAAATTCTTCTTCATTAATGCCAAACGCTTTTAATGTCTTAGGAATATTTAATTCCACATTATACGCATCAATCTTTGCACAAAGAGCCTGCATCAGTTCTTCATCACTATTTCCTTCCAAACCTACTGAGCGGGCAATCTCTGCATAACGTTTTAATGCAGTCTCATCTTTTGCATTGTATTTGATTACATATGGCAAATAAATCGCATTTGCGCATCCATGCGGAATATGTCCTGTTGAGAATGCCGCTCCTGTCTTATGCGCCATAGAATGCACAATACCGAGTAAGGCATTAGAAAACGCCATTCCTGCAAGACACTGTGCATAATGCACCTGTTCTCTTGCTTCCATATCTTTATTATAAGATGCCGGAAGATGATCAAATACCATATGAATTGCTTTTAATGCAAGCGGATCTGTAAATGGTGAATTCAGTGTAGATACATACGCTTCGATTGCATGTGTCAATGCATCCATACCCGTATGTGCTGTCAACTTCTGAGGCATCGTTTCTGCGAGCTCCGGATCAACAATTGCAACATCCGGCGTAATATTAAAATCGGCCAGCGGATATTTAATTCCTTTTTCATAATCAGTAATAACAGAAAATGCTGTTACCTCTGTTGCCGTTCCTGATGTAGAAGGAATCGCAAGAAATTTGGCTTTCTTTCTTAATGTTGGGAAAGAAAATGGTTGAATGATTTCTTCAAAAGTTGTTTCCGGATATTCATAGAATACCCACATTGCCTTTGCCGCATCAATCGGAGAACCACCTCCCATAGAAATGATCCAGTCTGGTTCAAATTCTCTCATGGCAGCCGCACCTTTCATAACTGTCTCTACAGATGGATCCGGCTCTACATTTTCAAATAACTGTGTTTCAATCCCTGCTTCTTTTAAATATGCAACAACTTTATCGACAAAACCAAATTTCTTCATGGAACCGCCGCCAAGAACAAGCATTGCTTTTTTTCCATCCAGATTCTTTAATTGCTCCAATGCTCCTTTTCCATAATATAAGTCTCTTGGTAATGTAAATCTCATCATGATATGTATTCCTCCTTATTACACATTCATGCGCTCCGTCATTGGCACTTCCGGATCGCTTTTCTTATTTCCAAATGTAATTATAGCACTGTTAATTTTTTAACGCAATAGTTAATTTGTTAACAATGTGTAAATATTAACGAAATACATACAAATTTATCTTTTTTACGCTGCTACTGTCAGTTTTATAACACTTCTCCCCTGCTGCCACAGCCGTTCATAAACTTCTTTACATTTTTTAAAGCGGGCAAATGTCCGAATTGCCTCACATTCATTGCAGTATACTTTCCAACATCCGCTGCATTTGCTGTTTCTCCCTGCATTTTCGATAAATCCAATCACATCTGCAAGGGGATAGCCGAGAAAAACACCTATTTCATGCGGAAAAGATTCACTCTGTTCTATACGTGCTTTCAAATGCTCAAATACATAAGGAAACTCTGTACTTTCATAGCCATATCCTGCCAGAAAGGTACTGACTCCTGGTTTTTTTAATTCTTGTGAAAGGAGGGAATGTCGATAGATATAGATCAACGCTGTGTGCTCCTGTCTGCGAAGTACCATCAAACATAATCCTTTGCTTCTGAAATGGGCGTTCCATACATTTAACTGCTGGCAGAGCTCGGACTCACTTCCATACTTCATAGTAAACAAATTTGCACTTTTCAGCGAGGCAAGTGTCGGAGAACAATATGTAATAAGATATTTTTCAAACATTCCCAAAACTCCTTTCAAAGAAAAATGAATCACAATGTTAGTCAATGCTAACTAATAGGGTTTTAAAAAGCAGCCCGCGCTGCTTTTTAAAAGTTAGGTATCTCTAACTTGTTTTAAATATACCATGATACTATTTATTTGTCAATCTTTTTTATCAGCTATTTCCTTTCTTCAACCTGCTCGTTCTCTCCGGCGATATCATATTCTGGTCCAATCAGCTGCACACTATCACATACAACTTCTTCTGCCAGGCAGACATCTGCAAGTGCTTTCATGGTAATTACCGCAAGCTCTCCGCTTCCATTGTAAAGCGGCTTATCCCCTCTGTTTGCAAATGCCAGATTTATATAAGCTGTACCGTCGCTATATGTTTTAGCTATCGTCAGATTTTCCATCTCTGCTACGCTGTCATTTCCTGCTACAGAAACAAATTCCATGCGGGATGGATTATAATTAATTACCTGACCGAACGCATTAATATTTTCAGCACATTCAGCCGAAACTATAATATTAAAGATTTCTCCTGCTTTCACAGACTCTCGATCTGCTGCAAGATGTGCCTTTCCGGAAGCCTTTCCGGTCTGTTTTGTACCGCCATCCAGTTTAAACATCGTAAATGCATAATCATAGACATCGTAGACTCCATTCATGTTCACATCTCCGCTTCGTTTCTGAATCTGATCAACAAAATTAGAACCATCTTTCAGGCAAGTTCCCAGATAGTTTTTCATATTTGTATAATCACCTTCGGCAACTGTTTCATTCTTATTCGTACTTCCAACAGCAAACGGTTTACTTCCGTCTTTCTTAAATACCGGAAGTTCATGGGATGCGAAGTAGTTACGGATCGATTTCACAACTTCAAGCTTCAGATAACGTGCACTGACGCCGCTAAGAGGAACGACTTTCGCATTTTCTTCTACTTCCAGATCGGCATTATATGTCCAGTCATCCTGAGAAGCGCCGTCCCACTCAAGTTTCCAGTGTTTTCCGTCGAGACTGGAATATACATTCATTTTCTGCACACAGCCGCTTCCATAGTTATCGCGCGGATAGTATTCGAAACGGTCAAGCTCATATGCCGCTCCGAAATCATAGATAAATGGAGTGCGGTCCCCGGCGACATCGCCTACTGCGAAGAATAATCCACGGAAACTATGGTCTGTAGCATATTTCAGTGCACCTGCTTCATCTCCGCCGGTCCATGTCACTGTTCCAAGCGCACCGATTTCATTTCTCCACGGATCTGACAGTGAACTTGTCACAAACACTTCACTCCATGCAGAGTAACCTTCTGCATTTCTTGAGCGTATCTGATATGTATGCTCAGAATGGTATTCCAAATCATCATGCACATAAGACAGCGCATTCCCCATTGTATACAAGCGTCCGTCTACAAGCATCTCATATGCAGCTGCTCCCGGAACTTCTGTCCAAGTAAGACCAATCGATACGGATGTTTTCACTTCCTCCGGTACGCTTAGTCTCGGCGCCTGCAGTCCAGCATGTTCTTTTTCTGCCATACGGTTAAATTCACTGACAAATCCTTTGATTTCTACCGTCTGCATCTCTGTCTGAGTATCTGCCTTTGCCAGTTTTACATGCAGTTTCGGAGCGCATTTTACCTTTGCCACAAGACCTTTCAATATTTTTTCTTCTTCTGACGCATATGTACGGATCACAGGCTCTGCTTCGTAGAACCATACAGCTTCTCCGGCCTTTGCTTCACACGCTTCAAACTCTGCCAGACACTTCATTTCTTTCATTTTCAGTTCGCAAGCTCCGTTGACTGCCGTAATGCTCTCCGGCTTTTCGGTTAAATGTACTACAAAGGTAGTGCTGCGAAGTTTCTCATATCCTTCATAATTTCCGCTGGAAGTCTCCGCTGTCAGAATCGCTGTTGTTCCTTCCACTTTGGAAGTATATGTTGTGGAAACATGATCTCCATAAGAAATGTGATCGATCGTTCCGTATGTCTCATCTTCTGTTGTATCATTCTTAATATAAGTTCCGTTATCCTCGTACACGGTATAACTTCTTTCTCCTGCAGGCCAAAATTCTACAATCCGATTCGACTTATTAATCTCGTCCGGTGTATTATTTTCTTCATATTTCGGAAGAATTGCCCCGTTTTTCACAAATACCGGAAGCTTCCATAATGGAGCCTCAAAATTATTGAGTACCTGACCGCCTGCATATTTTTCTCCTGTAAGATAATCAATCCAGATTTCTTCTTTATCCGGCAGATAAATATGATTTCGCACATCATTTCCCATTTCATCTGCCGCCGTATTTTTGTAAACCGGCGCAACAAGAATATCAGACCCAAACATAAACTGATACTGCATCGTTCTGCTGTACGCATACTCATCATCCGGATATTCTAAGAACATCGCACGAATCATCGGAAGTCCTGTATCATCATTTCCTGTTTCAATATTAGAAGCGGATGCTGCGCTTGTGTAAATATATGGCATAAGCTCTGCTTTCATTTTCATATACATTCGGTTGATTCCTGTATATGGATCTCCGAAAGTAAATGGCGCTTTCATATAACTTCCCCAGCCATCCATATTAAGCATCTGCGGCGTAAAAGATTTC
Organism: uncultured Lachnospiraceae bacterium; assembly: GCA_958446945.1. Taxonomy (GTDB): domain Bacteria; phylum Bacillota; class Clostridia; order Lachnospirales; family Lachnospiraceae; genus UBA9414. The sequence continues at coordinate 4,971 of CAUCYJ010000085.1, forward strand.
CACTGGAAATCCCGGGCTGCAATCAGCGCTTTTCCACCGAAAATTCCGTCCATATCACTTCCGATATTTGGATTACCACTCAGAGAACTTCCAATATACGTTGGAATATGGAAACGGATATATTCCCAGTTTCCTCCGGTCTGATCCCCACTCCACACACTGTTGAACCGCTGTGAACCTGCCCAACCGTCAAGGGAAATAATGTTTGGACGGAACTGCTCACTTGTCGTAATAATGTCGTAGGCTGTTTTTACACCGTTAAGCTGAAAAGAATATCCCGGACCTACCCATGCAACATCTGTCTTTAATGTTGTAGCGCCTCCAATCGAAACCTCTTTTTTAAAGTCTCTAAGCAAATGCCAGTATGTCTGGTTATCTGAATCCGGCGCCAGATTACTCTCGGTCCAGAGTCCTGCTGCCACCCCTTTGCTGTTAGCATACTCTGTGAATCTTGCAAGGTTTGCTACGTTCGCATCGACTGCCGCGATACGTTCTTCGGAACTGGAACCATCTTCATTAACACCACCTTGAACATAATAACCATTTTGTCCATATCCGCCGCCGTATCCGTCATTCGGAAGAAAATATCCGAGCGGCATATCATATTTTATGTAATCATCCAGCACAGCCCTCGCAGAATACTCATACGGTGCATCTACATCTGTTGGATAATTCTCTGTTGCAACAGTCGGACGCTCCCCATTCAATGATTCCGAGTGCTGTCCTTCTGATAAACGATATCCGGTTGCCATACCGCTTTCATATTTTGTAATCCCCTCACTGTCAAAAGGCTGTATTCCCTTAACGTTCCAAGCCTTCTCCCCGGCTTCTTCTGACCAGCCGTCACGGTTATAACAATTCAAATGTCCTTCATAAAATCCATATTCCGGAAGCAGCAACGGATTTCCTGTAACGTGATAATATCCACGCAATAAATCTTGCACTTTGCGCCGTTCATTCTCGGCATCGGTAATAAAATAGTATGCACTTAGTTTAGATTCTTTGTGGACTGCACTTACGATATCTTCTTTCGTTTCTCCAAAGTCATAACATCCATCTGAAAATGTATTTCTTAAAACGCCGTAACCCGCAGTTGTAAAATAAAACGGATTCGGAGATGCAACACCTCCGTCCATCCACGCACTCTCATTAACAATCTGGATTGTCTTTCCCGTATGTACAAAACGACCATTCTGTGTGCCGCCGCCATAGAATTGCTCTTTTTCATGTTTTACCAGCTTCTGAACTGTCTCAACGTCAGTCAGCGTCAGCGCTTCTGCTTCTTCCATAACAACAGCGCCATTTCTTCGAATACTCATTTTGGCTGTGGCTTTCTCAAATACAACTTCTGTTGCGCCACACTGAATTACCGCTTCCTGAGCTCCTTCCACGATAACCGCTTCCGGTTTTGTATACCATTCAGACTCATCCGGACACTGCTGGATCTTCGCTGTATGCGCCTCTTCTCTCGGTACCGCATAACTTGCAAATATTCCTGTCGGATCTACGTCATAGCGAAAAATCGTTTCTTCCAGAAATGTAATCTTTCCTCTTACCTGATTCCCAAACACCAGTTCCACAATATTGGAAGCGGTTCCGCCCATTACCTCTGTAACGTTGTCAAGCCGTCCGCATCCTGCCTCTGCCTGCAGTTCGCCCCTTTCGTTTGCCGCTCCAGTCTGCTTTTCTTCACTCATCATTTTTCCTCCTTTTAAACGCGCTTAGCTTCCTGAACATTCGCCCCGCAAAATCATATTTCCAGTTCTCCGTAAGCCCACAACTTTTTACTTCTGGAAACACTGTTCGGATCATGGATCTCTATCATTCCATTTTTCCATCCACTCAGAACGATATAATGCCCCTCTGTTGTAAATGTTCCCGGGCCCATGCTGCAGATAATCGGATGACCGCTCTCTAACTGTTCTTTCACAGAACTCTCTTCAAGTCCCAGCTCCTCGCCCTGAATCCCAAACTGCTCACATCCCGTTGTCATCAAATCCCAGCTTGTTCCGGCCTCACTGTAATATCCCTGCTCCTGTGCATAGTTAGCAACTGCAAGCGGTGTAACAGAAGTGTCCTGTCTAAGTCCTGCCGCTACCATGGCAAGACAGGTAGGTCCACAGCCGCTGATTGCAATATTGCTGTCACCGTACGCACCATATCCCCATCTCTCATCCCACTGGATCAGAAGCGGAATACTTCCTTCACGGATTTTCTTCAGCTGATCTGCGTTATTCACAGTTCCCTGCAGCTTTGGATAGTTTTTCACAAATTCCAGTGTCTCCGGGTTATTTGCCAGCATCAGCAGCAGTTCATCCGGATATTCTGCCTGATGTTCTAATATCTCTTTCATCTCTGAATACGTTTCCGCCATCTTGGTAATCTGTGCAATGCTCTGCTCTCTTGTCAATTTCTGCGGTGTATTGCTTACTAACTGCGGTGTTGACTCGTCTTTCTGCTCTTCAGGCTCTTTTTTCTCCGGCTCTTTTGTTTTATCTTCTTTTTCAATCTGTTCAACTTTATCAGAAGCAGCCGGTTTTTCTTTTTCAAACAGACCTGCAAGTTTCTTCACGCCGACCGCAGCAAGCGCGATCATACCGATGACCATGAAAAGCATAACAAGTAATACTGCCGCACGCAAAAGCTTTCTTCTCAGAATCCGCTTTCTTCGTTTTTTCCAGTCCTTTTTCCTGCCCATATATTTCCATCCTTTATAATAAAAGGAAGATACCGGTGCACTTCCTAATATCTTCCTTACCCTTAACTATTGCTCTTCTTCCTGTGGCAGATGAATCATGATATGTACATCGTCAAGCTGCTTCTGCTCTACCTCTGCCGGCGCACCCATCATAATGTCCATTGCATTTTTGTTCATCGGGAACGGAATAACTTCTCGAATGCTCTCTTCGCCGCAGATCAGCATAATCATACGGTCAACTCCAGGTGCAATTCCTGCATGCGGCGGTGCTCCATAACAGAATGCATTGTACATCGCCGGGAATTTTGCTTTCACATCATCTTCTCCAAGTCCGACAAGTTCAAATGCCTTAATCATAATCTCAGGATCATGGTTACGGACAGCTCCTGAAGAAAGTTCTACGCCGTTACATACAAGGTCATACTGATATGCAAGAATCTCTAATGGTTCCTGTGTCTTTAATGCTTCCATTCCGCCCTGCGGCATAGAGAATGGATTGTGACAGAATTCCAGCTCTCCGGATTCTTCACCAATCTCATACATCGGGAAATCAACGATCCAACAGAATTCATAGCAATCCTGCTTCATATGTTTCTCACTGGCTGCACCAAGCAATTTACGAAGAACACCTGCTGTCTTCTGTGCTGTCAATTTCTTTCCTGCAGTCAATCCGACAAAATCTCCTGCTTTTAATCCAAGTGTCTGAATTACTTCTTCTTTTCTTGGCTCTAAGAATTTAGAAATACCGCCAACAAGATTTCCATTCTCATCTACTTTAAACCAGAACGCTTTATTCGCTGTCTGTACTTCCACTTCTGCACAGATCTTATCGATCACTTTTCTTGATGCGCTGAAACCATCTACAACAATCGCTTTCACAATCTGGTTTTCAAATGGTCCAAATCCACAATCTGCCATTACCTCTGTTGCATCCTGAAGAACAAGATCGATTCTCAAATCCGGCTTATCTGTTCCATACTTGTCCATTGCTTCCAGATACGGAATTCTTGCAAATGGCAGTGTAGATGCGCTCTTATATACGCCATATTTTTCAAATACAGGCGGAAGCACCTGTTCAATTACCTGGAACACATCTTCCTGAGAAGCAAATGCCATCTCCATATCTAACTGATAGAACTCTCCCGGTGAACGGTCTGCTCTTGCATCTTCATCGCGGAAACAAGGCGCAATCTGAAAATACCTGTCAAATCCAGATGCCATCAAAATCTGTTTAAACTGCTGCGGTGCCTGCGGAAGCGCATAGAATTTGCCCGGATGGTTTCTTGCCGGAACAAGGTAATCGCGTGCTCCTTCCGGAGAAGAACATGTCAAAATCGGAGTAGTAATCTCAAGGAAATCCAACTCACTCATTTTCTGACGAAGTTCTGCTACAATCTTACTTCTCATTACGATTTTTTCTTTTACAGATGGATTTCTCAAGTCCAGATAACGATATTTTAATCTTGCATTTTCATCAGCTTCTCTTGATTGGTTGATTTCAAACGGCAGTGCGTTATAAGAACATCTGCCAAGAATACTGATCTTCTCCGGAACAACTTCAATATCTCCGGTCGGCAGATTTGCATTCTTACTGGAACGCTCTCTTACGATACCTTCTATAGATAATGTTGTTTCCTTATTGACACCGTCAATAATCTGCATCATCTCTTCTGTCTCAATAACAATCTGTGTTGTTCCATAAAAATCTCTCAACACTAAAAATCCCAGATTTTTGCTGACTTTACGAATATTTTCAAACCATCCTGCGAGAACAACTTTCTCCCCAATATCAGAACTTCTTAATTCATTACATGTATGTGTTCTTGACTGAACCACAAAAATCACTTCCTTCTTTTCCTTCTTCTTTACCTTTACTTCCACTCTCTTGACAAAGGCACAGTGTCATATGCACTTGTCAAGAGAGGGATGCCTAAAATACATCACGATTATAGCATTTTGCGACCATGTTAGCAAGTATATTTATAGAAAGAACCTGTAAGATGCTGTTTTCCGTATTTCTTTTCATTTTTTAAGAAATTCTTTAAAATTACACCAGAAATTCCTAATTTTTCACTGCTATACTAATCTCAGAAACGAAAAGAACTGGAGGAATATAGAGATGAAAAAACAAAAAAACGGATTTATTAATTTTATCTGCTCCCTTATCCCGGGAGCCGGACCAATGAATATGGGACTTGAAAAGCAAGGACTTAGTATTATGACTTTATTTTGGGGTGTAATTGCCATCGGAGTGCTTCTTCATATGGAGTGGATAATTCTTGCACTTCCTGTTATCTGGTGCTACAGCTTCTTCCACACACATAATCTGAAAAATATGTCTGAAGAACAATTTGCCCAGGAAGAAGACAGATGGCTATTCCGTCTCGATTATCTGATCGACAACCACAAAGAACTGTTTCAGAAATACCGTATGTGGATTGCAGGTGCTTTGATCGTTGCAGGAATTTGTGTTCTTGTACAGGAACTGATAGATTTATTCTGGTATATCATCCCGGATTTTCTGTATGATACCGTTTACCACACAACCGGTCTTCTGTCTGCTTTTGTAACAGGCGGCGTGCTGATTGCTATAGGAATTGTAATGCTTCAGAAAAAACAGCATTCCGATTCAAACTAAACACTTTCTTTTCAACACCGGTTTTTAACAAAAAATCATCCTCTGGGATTCCTGATAACAGAATCTCTCCGGAGGATGATTTTTTATATTATTTTGCGAGAAGCATCATAATCTCATTGCTTCTTGCAACAAATTTTGTCATTGCTTCTGGTGACAGCGGCTGATTACTTAATACAGCTAGATCATAGAGCTGTTCGCAGAAAAGATTTGTATGTTCCCCATCTTGATGTTCCAGAACATATTTCACAAGCGGATGGTTCGCATTCAATGTTAACGTTAATTCCGGCGCAAACATATTTGCATCCATACCATACATATTATACATTTTCATCATTTCCTGCATACGGCGTGATTCTTCAGATACTGTAACCATAGAAGCCACTGCATCATTTTTTAATTTTTCAAATTTGACATTTAATTTATCATTATTTAATGCTTTCT
>CAUCYJ010000086.1:0-10705 GCA_958446945.1 uncultured Lachnospiraceae bacterium
ATATGCCTGGATTCTACAGACGTTTTTCATTTTCTTTGAATTATCTTAAATCGTCAAGATTTTCCGGAAGACCAAACAGAATCTGCTCGCCTTTATTGACAACGATACAAGGAAGACCGACACGATTGTTTTCTTTGATAGCATCAAACTCAGGTCTTGTATCGCGATATGCAAGAAATTGCTTCAATGGGAGCATACCGGAAGAAATATCAAGAGTAACAAAGTTAATGCCTGCTTCGGAAAGAGCCTCTTTCACTGGTGGACATCCCGGTCAATGTGAACTTGAAAATAAAACGATTTTTTTCATGAAAAAAACCTCCTTTATAGATAGAATAAATAAATCTTGTATAACTATATACGGATTCTATCATAAAGTGGTGAGAAATACAAATAAAAAACAACAAGCCAAGTAATGTAAATTTATCAGACAAAAAATGTTCTTTGGCATCTTGTACAGAATTGAAAAAAAAGTTTGTGCAAGTAGAGTATGGCGTATTTTTGGAATATTCTATATACTAAGAACAACGAGAAAAGATATGCGTGAATGATTGTATTAATAATTATGGAAAAGATTTTTAGGAGGAAATACTAAAATGGCAAGTTTATCATTAAAACACATTAATAAGACATATCCAAACGGATTTGAAGCTGTTAAAGACTTCAACCTTGAGATTGAAGATAAAGAATTCATCATCTTCGTAGGACCATCAGGATGTGGTAAATCAACTACACTTCGTATGATCGCTGGTCTGGAAGAAATTACATCCGGTGAATTAAAGATCGGAGATAAAGTAGTTAACGATGTAGAACCAAAAGACAGAGATATCGCAATGGTATTCCAGAACTACGCTCTGTATCCTCATATGACAGTATATGATAACATGGCTTTCGGTCTTAAATTAAGAAAAGTTCCGAAAGATGAGATTGATAAAATGGTTCATGAAGCAGCAAGAATCCTTGACCTGGAACCATTATTAGATCGTAAACCAAAAGCTTTATCAGGTGGACAGAGACAGCGTGTTGCTATGGGACGTGCTATCGTTCGTAGCCCGAAAGTATTCCTTATGGATGAGCCGCTTTCTAACCTTGATGCTAAGTTAAGAGGTCAGATGCGTATTGAGATTTCTAAATTACATCAGAGATTAGGTACAACAATTATCTATGTAACACATGACCAGGTAGAGGCTATGACACTTGGTACAAGAATCGTAGTTATGAGCGCTGGTATCGTTCAGCAGGTAGATACACCTAAAGCATTATATGATACACCATGTAACTTATTCGTAGCCGGATTCATCGGATCACCACAGATGAACTTCTTAGATGCTACATGTAAAGTAAATGGCGGTAAAGTAAGTCTTCAGGTTGGAGAAGCAAACATTGCACTTCCAGATGCAAAAGGTAAGAAATTAATCGAAGGTGGATACGAAGGAAAGACAGTTGTACTTGGTATTCGTCCGGAAGACGTACATGATGAGGCTGATTTCATTGCTAAATCTCCAGATACATGTATCGAAGCTACAATCCGTGTATACGAGATGTTAGGTGCAGAAGCAAACTTATACTTCGATTACGAAGGAGCTAACATGACAGCTCGCGTTGAGCCAAGAACACCAGCAAGACCTGGCGATACAGTGAAGTTTGCATTTGACGCAGATAAGATCCATGTATTTGACAAAGAAACAGAGATGACAATCACAAACTAATCTGAATTGTAAGAAAGATATAAAAGCTGTTGTTTTGCAATAATAGATTGCAAAGCAGCAGCTTTGTTTATAGATTTTATATAAAATGGCGAAAACAATGTTTCGATATGAAACAAAATTGGTTAGAATGTTCTTGACAAACGAAAAGAGAAAAGGTATATTACTGTGTAGATAAAAGGGAGTAACTAACATTCCGGAAGATTCATGGAATGTTTGCGATGTCGTCAATACGATGAATAGATCATCCGTATCGTAATGAAATAGTGAGACTTTTATTGTACTGTTTTAGTGCAATAAAGGTCTTTTTTTTGTTAAGGTAAGATCAGAAAACGCGATGCAGATTCTGAACTGCCGGGAAAAAGACCTCGCACTAAAGCGTAAAAACTGTAATGGCAGTCAATACTAAAAAAAGAAATGGAGGACATGGATATGCAGGAATGGTATCAAAAAAATGTCGACGATGTGCGGAAAACACTAAATGGACACAGTAATCCGCTGACATCACAGGAAGCGAAGCAGCATCAGGAAAAATACGGCAAGAACGAACTTCAGGAAGGAAAGAAGAAAAGCGTTTTCCAGATTTTCCTGGAACAGTACAAAGATTTTCTCGTTATTATTTTGATTATTGCAGCAATCGTTTCCGGATTCTTAGGAGATTTTGAAAGTGCAATTGTAATTCTGATCGTAATTACAATGAATGCGATTCTTGGTACGGTTCAGACCGTGAAAGCAGAACAGTCACTGCAGAGCCTGAAGAAGTTGTCAGCGCCTGAAGCAAAAGTAGTAAGAGACGGCACAGCGATTAAAGTTCCGGCGTCAGAAGTTACTGTAGGTGATGAAGTAATGCTGGAAGCCGGAGATTATGTACCGGCAGATGGACGTATTCTTGTAAATGCAAGTTTAAAGATTGACGAGAGTGCGCTGACTGGAGAAAGTTTACCGGTAGAAAAAGATGACAGTGTACTTACAAGCGAAGTACCGTTAGGTGACAGAGTGAATATGGTATTTTCAGGAAGTTTTGTCACATATGGTCGTGGATCTTTTATTGTAACAGAAACAGGTATGAATACAGAGGTAGGAAAGATCGCAGGTCTTCTTGAGACAGCGGCAGAGAAGAAAACACCGCTTCAGGTAAGCCTTGATGATTTCGGTAAGAAACTTTCTATCGCGATTCTTGTATTCTGCGGATTATTATTTGGAATGAACGTACTTCGCGGTAATCCGATCGGAGATTCTTTCTTATTTGCAGTTGCACTTGCAGTAGCAGCAATTCCGGAAGCGCTCAGTTCTATCGTTACAATCGTACTTTCTTTCGGTACACAGAAGATGGCGAAGGAACATGCGATTATTCGTAAGCTGCAGGCAGTGGAAGGACTTGGAAGTGTGTCTATTATCTGTTCTGATAAAACAGGTACTCTGACACAGAATAAGATGACTGTTGAGAAATACTATGTAAATGGAAGTGTTGTTGAGGCAGATGCAATCGATATGAAAGATGATCTGACAAAACGCCTTATGAATTACAGTATTTTATGTAATGATGCCACAGTAATTGATGGAGAAGAAATCGGAGATCCTACAGAAACAGCACTTGTTGCTCTTGGAAATAAATATGGTGTGGATGCACTTGTTCTCAGAGGAGAAAATTCAAGAGTTGCTGAAGTTCCGTTTGACAGTGACAGAAAATTGATGTCTACAGTTCATCCGAACTCAGAAAGCGGAAATACATTCTATATGATCACGAAGGGAGCTGTAGACGTACTTCTTGACAGAACAAACAGAATTATTGAGAAAGACGGTATTCGTGAGATTACAGAAGAAGATAAGAAAGCAATTGAAGAACAGAACCAGGTATTTTCAAGATCAGGACTTCGTGTACTTGCTTTTGCATACAAAGAAGTGTCTGAAGAGCTTGTGAAGAATGGTGTGTCTGTTAATGATGAATATGACTATACATTCGTAGGTCTGACAGCAATGATGGACCCGCCGCGTGTGGAATCTATGGAGGCTGTTGCAGAATGTAAGAAGGCAGGAATCCGCCCTATCATGATTACAGGTGATCACAAAGTTACAGCAGCAGCAATTGCAAAGAGAATCGGTATTCTGGAAAATGAATCTGAGGCATGCGAAGGCGCTGTGATTGATCCGATGTCAGATGAAGAATTGAAAGATTTTGTAGAAGGTATTTCTGTATATGCGAGAGTTTCACCGGAGCATAAGATCCGTATCGTAAAAGCATGGCAGGAAAAAGGAAATATTGTTGCTATGACAGGAGACGGTGTAAATGACGCTCCGGCTCTGAAGCAGGCAAATATCGGAGTTGCTATGGGTATTACAGGAAGTGAGGTTGCAAAAGATGCATCTTCTATGATCCTGACAGATGATAACTTTGCAACAATTGTAAAAGCAGTAGAAAACGGAAGAAATATTTATAAAAATATCAAGAGTGCCATTCAGTTCCTGTTATCAGGTAACTTTGGTGCGATCCTGACAGTATTATTTGCTTCTGTTGCAAACCTTCCGGTACCATTTAAAGCAGTCCATTTGTTATTTATTAATCTTCTGACAGACAGTCTTCCGGCAATTGCACTTGGACTTGAGCCGCATGTTGAGACAGTTATGGAAGAAAAACCTCGTCCGCATAATGAATCTATCCTAACAAAAGATTTTCTTGTAAAGATTGGAACAGAAGGATTTGTTGTAGGATTCCTGACAAGTATTGCATTCTTAATCGGTTTATCAAGAGGCGGTGCAGATCTCGGAGCAACGATGGCATTTGGTACATTGTGTACAGCAAGACTTGTGCATGGATTTAACTGTAAATCAGATAAACCTGTTATTTTCAAGAAAGCATTCTGGAACAATATTTATTTAATCGGTGCATTTTTAATTGGACTTATCCTAATTTCAGGTGTATTATTAATTCCAGGGCTGAAGAATGTATTTGATGTAGTAACACTTAGCTGGACAGAATACGGTATGGTATGCGGTCTTGCAGTGCTTGTACTTCCAATCGTTCAGCTTCTGAAATGGATCATCAAAGGAAGGAAATAGTGAATGAATTTTTCTAAGGAAAATATTAAGCAGATACGAAGTCTGATTGTTTTTACACTGTTACTGTTAATTGGGTTATGGAAATATGAAGTTGTATTAGATATTCTTGGATTTGTGTGGGGAATTATATCGCCGTTTATTCTCGGAGGTGCGATTGCATTTATTCTGAATGTACCGATGAATTTTATCCAGAAGAATTTGTTTGAAAAGAATAAGTATTTTCAGACTGAAAAAGGAAAGAAACTGCGGGATAAACTGGAAAATACAGTCAGTCTTGTCATTACAATCTTTTTGGTAATCAGTATTTTAGCAGTTGTGATCTTTGTCGTTGTGCCTCAGCTTGGTAAGACATTTGTAACACTAAAGCGCAATATAGAAGTATTTATTCCAAAGATTATGGCAGATATTGCAACGTTATTTGAAAATAATCCGCAGATTCTGGGAGAGTTGAATGGACTTCAGTTAGATTGGAATCAGTTGAACTGGGATAATATTCTAACAACGATCATCGACTTTTTCCGTCACGGTGCAGGAAGTGTGCTTGGAAGCACTTATCAGGCGGCAAAGGGAATTGTAAGCGGTATGGCAACATTCTTCATTGCATTTGTATTTGCATGTTATATTCTTCTTCAGAAAAAGAAATTAGCAGTACAGATTCGGAAAGTAATGTATGCATATCTAAAGACAGAGCAGGTAGAGAAGATTTTGGATGTTTGTTCATTGACTTATAAAACATTTTCCAGCTTTTTAACGGGTCAGTGTATGGAAGCTGTTATTCTTGGAACGATGTTTTTTGTAACAATGGGACTTTTAAAGTTTCCATATGCACTGCTTGTAGGTATGTTGATTGCGGTAACAGCGCTTGTGCCGATCTTTGGAGCATTTATCGGCTGTGCAGTCGGAGTGTTTCTGATCGTGATGGTCAGTCCGGTAAAGGCATTGGCATTTATTGTATTATTCCTTGTTCTGCAGCAGATTGAAGGAAATCTAATCTATCCGCATGTAGTTGGAAATTCTGTTGGACTTCCGTCCATGTGGGTGCTTGTAGCAGTTACACTTGGAAGCAGCTTGATGGGAATTGTGGGAATGCTCGTATTTATTCCGATTACTTCTGTTATCTATAGTCTGCTTCGCAGAAGTGTGTATGCACGTTTGGAGCAAAAGAAAATTAAGTTATAAATGAAAACCGTTCGTCATATAGTTTGGAGAAAACAATATGGCGGGCGGTTTTTCTATGCTGAATTGGCTTTGGGGCGGTATGATTTTAATTGGTGTGATTTATGGAGCGTTTAATGGCAGGATGGCGGATATTACAAATGCGGCGCTGGATTCCTCCAGAGAGGCGGTAAGCTTATGTATTACGATGATGGGAGTCATGTCTTTGTGGGTGGGACTTATGAAGATTGCAGAAAGTGCAGGAATCATAAAAGGATTATCAGCAAGGATGAAGCCGATACTCCGGTTTCTGTTTCCGGAAGTACCGGATGATCATCCGGCACAGAAACATATGGCAGTAAATATGATTGCAAATGTTCTTGGACTTGGATGGGCAGCGACTCCGGCGGGGCTTAGAGCGATGGAGGAGCTTCGGGAATTGAACAAACAGTCCTGCAAAAGATATGGAGGTTCTGCAGCAGTGGCAAGCAATGCGATGTGCAATTTCCTGATTATTAATATCTCATCGCTGCAGCTGATTCCGGTAAATGTCATAGCTTATCGGAGTCAGTACGGCAGTGTGAATCCGGCAGGAATTATCGGGGCGGGAATTGTGGCAACGGCTGTGAGTACGGCGGCAGGGATTGTGTTTTGTAAAATAATGGACTGGAAGAAATAAGTATCAATAGATGTGGAAAAAACACTTGCATATTGTGGAAAATACGTTATAATAAAACGAGTGTTGTGGAAAACACATGCTTTTTTGATAAGAACAATTCAATAAGACAGTTCGTGACCATCCTGTCTATAAATAAAACTAGGGATTGCAAATTGAAGTACGCCCGGGCGTACTTTTATTTTGGTGTGGTATGATGGCGCTTTCGAAAAAAGGCGTCTTTTTTATTTCATAGAAAATTAGCTGTTAGTGGTACCACTCGAGCGCGGAGAACCTTGCCTGAAGGATTCTTTTCTATGAAACGATAGTGAAAAATTATAGAGAAATACAGGAGATCAGCGAAAGAAGGAGGAAGAATGCATGGAAGAGAAGTTTGAACCGGAACGATACAGTGTGATCCGGGAGAAAAATAAGCGGGAGATTGTGATGCTGCGTGGAAGCGGCTGTAAGTGGAAACGCTGTGCATTTTGTGACTATCATTTTGATGCTTCTCCGGATGAGGAAGCGAATTTCCGGCTGAATGAGCAGGAGCTTAATAAAGTAACAGGCCTGTACCATAAGCTGGAAGTAATTAATTCCGGAAGTTTTTGTGATCTGGATGAAAAAACTATTGAAAAGATTATTGCTGTCTGCAAAGAAAAAGAAATCGGAGAAATCCATTTTGAATGTCATTGGATCCATCGAAGAGAAGCTGCGGATTTTCGGAAGAGATTTGCTGATCAGGGAATGATTGTAAAAATTAAAACAGGAATTGAAACGTTTGATGAGCGGATGCGTCAAGAGGTAATGAAGAAGGGGCTTCCGGAAAATGATCCGGAAGTGATTGCACAATATTTTGATGAAGCATGTTTTCTGTTTGGACTGAGCGGACAGACAGAGGCATCTATGCGATATGATATCGAAACAGGACTGGCACACTTTGAACGGATCTGTCTCAATATTATGGTAGAGAATACAACTTTGATAAAACCGGATCCGGATGTAATCAAAGTATTCCGGGAGCGGATCTATCCTGACTATATTGAAAACGAGCGGGTAGATATTTTAATGGAAAATACAGATTTTGGAGTAGGAGGAGAAAAACATGTCTAATGAATTGCTGTTATGCATTTCTGTAATCCTTTTGTTTGGAGGAACATTATTATTTTACTATCTAATGGGAGTTACCGGGTTGTATTGCTGGACGGTACTTGCAACGATTTCTGCTAATATTGAAGTATTGATTTTGATCAAAGCGTTTGGTATGGAGCAAACACTGGGAAATGTTATGTTTGCATCTACATTTCTCGTAACAGATATTATTAGCGAGATTGGAGGAAAAGAAAAAGCAAATCGTGCAGTGAATATAGGGATTATGACATCCATGATGTTTATTTTAATTTCTCAGCTATGGCTGTTATATACACCGGCGCAAGGAGACTGGGCGATGCCGAGTATTCAGGCAATTTTTTCAAATACACCGCGTCTGATGCTTGTGAGTTTTGCCGTGTATGCAATCTGTCAGAAATTTGATGTATGGCTGTATCATAAATGGTGGGAATTAACAGATAGGAAATATCACGACCACAGTCGTTTTCTGTGGCTGCGCAACAATGGTTCTACAATGATCTCACAGCTTTTAAATACAGTATTATTCACGGTCGGAGCTTTCTGGGGAGTTTACGACGGAAAAACACTTCTGTCTGTACTTGGTTCAAGCTATGTTATTTATCTTGTTACAAGCCTGCTTGACACACCGTTTGTCTATTGGGCAAGGAAAATTAAACCGAGAAGTGAAGTATAATATTTAGAACATATTAAAGAAAACTCCGCATATTCTGTAAAAAGAATGGTGCGGAGTTTTTTATGAGCGTGTTGATGTATTGTTCAGATTACATTGTTCCTTTTATTATTCTGTCTATTGTGGTGTATGGACTTTTGGAGCAGGTTAATGTGTATCAGGAATTTATTAAAGGAGCAAGAAGTGGATTTCTGACAGTCGTGAAAATTATGCCAACTTTGATTGGTCTGATGGTAGCGGTTGGAATCTTGCGGGCATCTGGATTTCTTGATTTTATTGCTGGTTGTATCGGATGTGTCAGTAGTAAAGTTGGGTTTCCGGGAGAACTTGTTCCGCTTACGGTAGTAAAGATGTTTTCGTCTTCAGCAGCATCGGGCCTTCTGCTGGATGTGTTTAAAGAATATGGAACAGATTCCTATATTGGTATGATCGCATCCATTTCTATGGCGTGTACAGAAACGATTTTTTATACAATGTCTATTTATTTTATGACAGCCGGTATTAAAAAGACAAGATACACTCTTGCCGGAGGGCTTGTCGCCACCCTTGCTGGACTTATAGCAAGTGTGATTCTTGCCGGTATGTAGAAAAATACAATCTACTGTTTATTTTTTCTTGGCATTTTCCTTAGATTGCGTATAATAGAGATAGAGCGATAGTGAAAATTTCGGAAAGGAACAGGTGTATATTATATGAAAGTATTGGTCATTGGCGGTGTTGCAGCAGGAACAAAGGCTGCGGCAAAATTAAAAAGAGAAGACCGTTCTGCAGAAGTAACAATTGTGACAAAAAGCAGAGATATTTCTTATGCAGGCTGTGGTCTGCCGTATTATGTGGGAGACGTGATTCCGGATAAGGAACAGCTTATTGTAAATACACCGGCAAAATTTGCAGCGCTGACAGGAGTGAAAGTGCTGACGGAACGAGAAGTCATTGCATTGCATCCGGATACAAAAGAAGCTATTGTGAAAAATCAGCGTACAGGAGCAGAGGAAAGCTATTCTTTTGATACATGCATCATCGCTTCCGGAGCATCTGCAATTGTTCCGAGAGTATCAGGCGCAGATCTTCCGGGAGTATTTACAATGCGGACACCGGATGATGCTATTGAGACAAAGGAATATATGATTTCTTCCGGAGCGAAACGAGCAGTTGTTGCAGGGGGCGGATTTATCGGACTTGAGATTGCAGAGAATCTGATGACACAGGGATTGGCTGTGACAGTAATTGATATGGCTGATCAGATTATGCCGGGATTTGACCGTGAACTTGCAGATTATGTAAAACGTCATTTGGAGAAAAAAGGAATAAAAGTGCTTCTGAATACAAAGCTTGAAGCAATTGTTGGACAGACAAAGGCTGAAGGTGTGAAGACAGATCAGGGTGAGCTGAAAGCAGATATGGTAGTCATGTCTCTCGGAATTCGGCCAAATACCGCCTTTTTGAAAGACAGTGGTGTAAATTTGATGCCAAACGGAACCATTGTGGTAGATGAGATGCTGCGGACGAATGTTCCGGATGTATATGCAGCAGGCGACTGTGTATGTGTAAAGAATCGTATGACAGGCAAAACAGCGTGGTCTCCAATGGGTTCTTCTGCAAATATGGAAGGGCGTACACTGGCAGAAGGCATTGCAGGAAAATCAGTTTCTTATTTGGGTGTACTTGGAACAGCAGTTATTCATCTTCCGGAATTAAATGGAGGAAGGACCGGGTTAAGCGAGGAAGCTGCGAAGACAGAAGGATATGCTACAGAGACAGTAACGTGTGTTGTAGATGATAAAGCGCACTACTATCCGGGGGCAGGTTCCTTTATTATTAAGTTAATTGCAGATCGTACAAGCCGCAGACTTCTGGGAGTTCAGGTACTTGGCCAGGGAGCGGTGGATAAAGTTATAGATATTGGAGTGGTTGCACTTACAATGGGAGCGGAGCTTTCCAAGCTTCAGAATATGGATCTGGCGTATGCACCGCCATTTTCCACAGCAATCCATCCATTTGTGACAGCAGTCAATATTCTGGTAAATAAACTGGATGGAGCGCTTGAGAGTATGACTCCGGCAGAGTTTGCCAAAGGCGCTGCAAAAGAGTATAAAATCGTGGATGCGTCTTTGCAGCCGTCCATTTCAGGAGCGCCGTATGTGGATGTAACTGCCGTGAACGGACCAATTGACGGTCTTGAGAAAGATGAGAAATTACTTCTTGTCTGTGCAAAAGGAAAACGTGGATATCTGCTTCAGAACCGTTTGAAATATTACGGATATACGAATACGAAAGTGCTTGAGGGCGGTTTATTTGTCAATACTGTTAAAGTGCAGGAAGAAGTTACAGTAA
>CAUCYJ010000087.1:0-10578 GCA_958446945.1 uncultured Lachnospiraceae bacterium
GCAGAGATCCGTTCTCATAGTATGGATAAGCTTGCAGCAGAAGTGGCTCATATGGAAGAATGTTGTCGGAAAGCGGCAGAAGAAATGGGCGCTGCCTATGAAATGAAGCACGAAATGGCATATCCGACATTGTCTTTGGATCCTGATTGTGATCTTGTAAAGGAGACTGTAACTGCAATGAAGGCAGAGGCGGTTGAACCGAATCTGATGATCATTGGCGGAGGCAGTGATGCGAATGTCCTGGCAGGACATGGATATAGAAGTGTTATTCTCGGATGTGGAATGAGAAATGTACATACTGTCGAAGAATCTCTTGATACAGATGAATTGTGGAAAGTTACGAAAGTATTACGGAAAATGATGTCTATAGAATAGGAGATGACAGCATGGATAAGGAACAATTAAAGCAGCGCTGTCTTGATGCAATTGATGCCAATCGCGATCTGATCATTCAGCTTGGCAATGATGTTTATAAGACTCCGGAGCTTGGTTTTAAAGAATTTCAGACGACAAAACGTGTTGAAGAGGCATTTCGGGAGCTTGGATTTGAGCCGGATACAGAAATTGCATACACGGGATGTAAAGTGTCAACACCTAAGAAAGAGGGACCGCGAGTAGCAGTTATGGGAGAGTTAGACTGTGTTGTGTGCGCAGAACATCCTGATTCTGCGGAGAATGGTAATGTACATGCCTGCGGTCATCATGTGCAGCTTGCAAATTTACTTGGATGTACAATCGGCCTTATGAAGTCAGGTGTAATGGATGAACTTGCCGGCGGAGTTGATTTTATTGCCATACCAGCAGAAGAATGTGTTGATTACGACTATCGTGACAGCTTGATTCATCAAGAAAAGATTCATTTTTATGGCGGAAAACAAGAGTATCTGCTTCGGGGAGGACTTGATGATATCGATATGGTTCTTCAGTGTCATATGATGCAGATGGAAGATCCGTCAAAACACTGTACGATTGATACAGATGCAAATGGATTTGTCACAAAGACAATTAAATTTTTAGGGGAAGCGTCTCATGCAGGCTTTGCACCGTATAATGGTGTGAATGCATTGAATATGGCATCTCTTGCACTTCAGAATATTCATGCATTGCGAGAGACATTTCGTGATGAGGATAAGGTTCGTGTCAGCGCTGTGATTACAGAAGGCGGGGGGCTTGTCAATGTTGTTCCAGCGGTTGTAAGAATGCAGATTATGGTTCGGGCATTTAATATCCCAGCGATGCTTGATACAAGTCACAAAGTAAATCGAGCGCTGAAAGCAGCAGCTATGGCTATTGGAGGAAAAGTAGAAATTAATGATCAGATCGGATATCTTCCAATGAAAACGGATCGTGGGCTGTCAGCGATTTATCGACAGAATATGATTGATTATGCAGGTGCAGAAGAAGATTCTTTTGTAGAACTTTATGAGACAGCAGGTTCTACAGATCTCGGGGATATCTCTCAAATGAAGCCATGTATGCATATTTGGACAGAGGGAATTACCGGAGGTCTTCATACGAAAGAATATCATTTGGCAGATCCGGAGCTTGCATATATCCAACCGGCTAAGATGCTGGCGCTTACAATTATAGATTTGCTCTGTGATCATGCTGAGAAAGCAAAAAAGATCATCGAAAATTATGAGCCGATGTTTACAAAAGAGACATATCTTGAATTTATGAAAAATCATTCAAAGCTTGAAGTGTTTGATGCTTCTGAGCTATAATAGAAGGGGTACCTTATGGTACTCCTTTTTTAGTACAATGTCTGCAGATATAAATAGCAGAAGAAAGGAAAGCCTATGAAAATCGGTGTCATTGGTCCGGATTCTTCGTGTCAAATGATAATGAAGAGTTTGAAAGAGATAAATCATAATCTGGAAGTAAACTGTTATGTAGAAGAACAGGTAAATGCCTGTGATAAAGTGATAGAACAGTGTGAAAAAGAGTGTGATGCTATTTTATTTACCGGATGCGCTATAGAAAGTTTTGTTACGGAAGTTTGTGAAATAAAAAAACCGCATACATCCGTGGAAAAATCAGCTCTGTCAGTTGCGTCTGCACTGTTGGAAATGCAGAAAAAAAATATGGAACTGGATGCGTTTAGTATTGATATTGTTGAAAACCAAGTAGTTGAGGATATTCTTGATGCATTTCACATTTTAGCAAGGAATATTTATTCCTGCTCATTTCGGCCGGGAGTGGAAGAGCAGAAGTATGTAGATTGGCACATCAGCTTATTGGAAAAAAAGAAAGTAAACGTAGCTTTAACCTCTCTTGTATGGGTATATAACAGTTTATGTGAGAAAGGATATCCTGCAATTTATTTGGGACCGACGAGAGCAATGGTTCGCCTTGCGCTGGAACGGCTTGAAAATGAATGTGCGCTTCAGGAAGCGGAGTACGCACAGGCAGCAGTAGAAATCTTTCAGTTGACGAATTATAAGTGGTCAGAGGGGAATTATTATTCGAGTATGCTTGAGAAAACGGAAATTGAAAAGGAAATTATTAAATATACAAAGGGAATTCAAGGAGCAATGTTTGCTTTTGGACGAAGAGAGTATATTGTATTTTCCACAGCCGGAGCAGTAAAAGATAAGACAAACCAGTACAAATTATCAAATCTTCAAAGAAAGGTTGCAGATGAAAATAAGATCCAGTTAAACATCGGGATGGGAATGGGAGTTACGGCGAATCAGGCGGAGATGAATGCAAGACATGCATTGGAATATTCGCTAAAATATGGTCGGCAGGAAATTTATTATATTGATGCAAGACAAACGCTGCATGGACCGATCGGTACAGAAGCAGAATTGGAATATCAGCTGATTTCGTCAGATCCGAAATTTCGGGAAATTTCAGAGAAGACTGGTCTGAGTATTAATTCTATTTTGAAAATTATCGCTATTGCAGAAGTACGGCAGAGCTATATTTTTGATGCACATCAGCTTGCGGAATGTCTTAATGTAACAGTCCGAAGTGCAAGAAGAATTATGAATAAGATCAGAGAAGCAGGTTATGGAAAGCTCTATGCAAAGGAAAGTACAGCAGCAGGAGGACGCCCGAAAGCGCTTGTCGAAATATTATTTAAAAGATAGTCAGGAAAAGTCAGAGTGCTTCTCTGTAGACAGGCAGGTGCACTCTGAACGGTAAATATTATTCAGAGGAGCATTTTCCAAGAAATTCCTGTATCCTCGTGTTGTTGAAAGAAAAGACTTCTTGCGGAGTTCCTTCTAAAGCAATAAGACCTTGTTCCATAAAGATCATTTTGTCTGCAATTTTGCGGGCGAAATTCATTTCATGTGTGACAATGACCATTGTCATATGCTCTGAGGCAAGATTTTTGATGATTTTTAGAATTTCTTTGGTTAGTTCCGGATCCAGTGCAGAAGTCGGTTCATCAAAGAAAAGGATCTGAGGTTTTACAGCAAGGGCACGGGCAATGGATACACGCTGCTGTTGTCCGCCGGAGAGCTGACATGGATAAGCATCCGCTTTGTCCGCCAGTCCCATTTTAGCAAGAAGTGTCCGGGCTTCCTGATACACTTCCTCTTTTGGGCGGTGCTGCACCCGGATAGGGGCGTCAGTGATATTTCTGATAACAGAAAAATGCGGGAACAGATTAAAATTCTGGAAGACCAGGCCAAAGCAGGATTGGATTTCTTTTAAGGTGTGTTTTGGCGGAAAAAGGAGTCTGCCCTGTTCCGTCCAAAATGCTTTTTGTCCCATATAGCATACTTCTCCTGAGGTAATGGATTCCAACATTGCAGCGCAGCGGAGTAATGTTGATTTTCCGGAGCCGGAAGGGCCGATAATTGCAACGATTTCACCTTTTGCAACAGAGAGTGATACATCCCGGAGTACGGGAATGCCTTCAAATTCTTTATTTATATGTTTCATTTCTAAAAGTTTCATTCCAGTACCTCCTAGCGATAATAGTTTAATTTTTTTTCGAATTGTTCCATACAAAAGGCAACCGTATAGTTAAAAATAAAATAAAAAATTCCCGCAATAAAGAATGGAAGGATAGTAGTCTGAGCGGCAGCGATTTGTTTTGCCACACCAAACATTTCAATGTAAGAAAGTGAATAGACAAGAGATGTATCTTTGACAAGAGTAATTACTTCGTTTGTGACAGAGGGAAGGACAACCTTCACTACCTGTGGCAAAATGATATGCAGGAATGACTGTACTTTAGAATACCCGAGCAGAGCAGCTGCTTCATACTGACCTTTTGGGATGGCTTCCATTCCGGAACGGTAAATTTCAGCGAAATAGGCAGCATAGTTTAAGGAAAAACCGAGCAGGATTGCGGTTAGCTTATAGCCTCCGATATTCATTTGCCATAAGTAATAAGGAGCAAAATACCATACGAGAAGCTGTAACATCAGCGGAGTTCCTCGCATGATAGAAATATAGCTATTGATTATCCAGCGGACCAGTTTATGTCTGCTTACTTTTCCGAAATAGACAAACATTCCAAGAGGCAGAGAAAATAGCAGTGTGAAAAAGAAAATCAGGCACGTCTGTCCAAACCCGGCAGTCATTTGTTTTAAGATTGTATCAAAGCTCATAGAGATTCCTCCAAAAGAGAGAGTTTATTTTAATGTTACCATATCTGTAATGTCATATTTTTCTGCTAATGCGGCAACAGTACCGTCTTCTGTCAATTGTTCTAAATCTGCATTTACGATATCGCATAATTCCTGATTACCTTTTTTAAATCCAATCGCATATTGTTCCGTGTTGAGCGATTCGTCCAGGATTTTAAAGCCTTCTCCGCGGGATTTCATCTGATAATTGGCAACACCGATATCAATAGCAAGGGCGTCAAGGGCGCCAGCCTGGAGTTCTGTAAAAGCAGTATTGTAATCGGCAAATTCATTCAGAGAACGAAAAGTATCAGCTAATGCCTTCTGACCACCGGCTTCTTCACTTTGCAGCAAACTGAGGGCTGCGCTTGCGGCCTGAACGCCTACAACCTTTCCGGAGAGATCTTCTAAAGAAGTGATTCCGGAAACTTCGGAAACAACGATGACTTGACTGTTGTCAACATATGGAATGGAAAAGGTATAATCATCTTCCCGACCGTTCATTGTAAAACCGTTCCAAATGCAGTCGATAGAACCAGAGTCCAGTTCCATATCTTTGGAATCCCAGTTGATTGGTTTTTTTACCAGTTCCCACCCTTCCAGCTTACAGACTGCTTCTGCTAATTCTAAGTCAAAACCGGTGTATTCACCATTATCATCCAGATATCCGTATGGCGGATACTCTGCATCAAAGCCAACGGTAAAAGTCTGTTGTGAGTCAGCAGTTTTTGACTTGTGAGCAGCAGAAATTTTCTTTGGTGCAGAACCGGAGGCGCTGCATCCGATCAGCAGTGAAGCAGTTAGTATAGTTCCGGTCAGTGTAACGAAAAGTTTCTTTTTCATAAATAAATCCTCCTTTAAATACGTTAGCATATTAGCAATTGACTACTTTACTGTGATAAATTAATAAAGATATTATCATAAATAGAAAAAGTTGTCAATGAAATTGAAAAAAAGAATTATGATTAAAATCAACAAAAAAAGTTGTAAAAATAAGCATTTACTTTACAAAATAGACAAAATATCGTAGAATAGACCTATTCATAGGAGTAGAAATGGGAATATTGGAGGTAATATGATATGAAAGGTAATGTAATTGTAGGACAGTCCGGAGGTCCTACTGCGGCAATTAATTCCAGTCTGGCAGGTGTTTACCGAACTGCAATCGAGCGTGGCGCCAAGAAAGTTTATGGAATGAGAAATGGAATTCAGGGACTGCTGGAAGAGCGATATGTAGATTTATCAGAGCATATTACAAATGATTTGGATGTGGAACTTTTAAAACGCACACCGGCGGCTTATCTTGGGTCGTGCAGGTATAAATTGCCGGAGATCCATGAGGATCAGTCAGTGTATGAGAAGATTTTTGGAATTCTTGAGAAGCTTGAGATAGAAGCTTTTATTTATATAGGCGGAAATGATTCTATGGACACGATTAAAAAGTTATCGGACTATGGAATATTGACTGGAAAACAGTGTAAATTTGTTGGTGCACCAAAGACAATTGACAATGATCTGGCGCTGACGGATCATACACCAGGTTTTGGAAGCGCCGCCAAGTACATTGGTACATCTGTAAAAGAAATTATCCGTGACGGAGAGAGCTTAATCTATCCGAGAGGACTTGTAACGATTGTAGAAATTATGGGAAGAAATGCAGGATGGCTGACAGGTTCGGCATGCCTTTCAGAGGGGGAAGACTGTGAAGGACCGGATATGATCTATCTTCCGGAAATTCCATTCGATTTAAACGAATTTTTGGCAAAAGTAAAAAAACAGTTAGAAAAGAAACATTCTGTTGTTGTTGCAGTTTCAGAAGGAATCAAGCTGGCAGATGGAAGATATGTATGTGAACTTGGCTCCGGTGTGGACTTTGTAGATGCATTTGGCCATAAGCAGCTGTCAGGAACGGCGAACTATCTGGCAAGTTTTGTGGCTGGTGAGATAGGTTGTAAGACACGTTCGATTGAACTGAGTACATTGCAAAGAGCAGGATCTCATATTGCATCAAGAGTAGATGTGCTTGAGGCACAGCAGGCAGGAGGAGCGGCAGTGATGGCGGCGGATGAAGGAGATAGTGGCGTTATGGTTGTATTTGAGAGGGTGTCCGATGATCCGTATCAGGTTCGCACAGAAGTAAAGAATGTGCATAAAATTGCCAATGATGAACGGGTTGTTCCGAGAGAATGGGTAAATGAAGAAGGAACATATGTGACAGCAAAGTTCAAGCGTTATGTCAGACCGCTGATTCAGGGAGATGTCTCTCCGGTTATGGTAGATGGTATTCCAAGACATTTGAGAAGACCATTCAAATGCTAATATTTTAAGGAAGATGCTAAAACAGAGTGATAAAAAAAGAGAAATCTGCTGACAGATTTCTCTTTTTGCTAAAAGATAGTCTAAAAAGGGAGGATGCCGGGTAATCAATTTGATTCCCGGCATGTATTATGAAAAAGTTTGCTCTATAATGAAGTTTATTGCTTCTTTATTGATATACTTAGTATATAATTGAAACGTGAAAAAACAGTGATATAGAAATGAAACTTTTTATAATAAAAGATGAACAAAATATGAACATCTCAAAATTCCCTTGAACTTCTTAGTGCTTGCGATAGGCAAACTTCGGAAGTCCGTTTTCTTTTGGAATGTTGACTTCTCCTTCGATGAGTGGGCGGGCATAGATAATGAAATCATCTGACAGATCGGAGCCGTCCCGGATAATCCATTCAGCAGGAACAGTTTTCTCCTGATTGCAGATATGGTTTACATCTTCTGTTGTAAAGCGAAGTTCATAAGGAGAATCGGATACGCGGGAAAAGGCGATCATTTTTCCGGTTTCGCCAGAAATGGCTGCCTCTACTGCAAATGCTCCGGAGGAGATTGCTTCTGAAAGATCGGTTTCTGAAAGCATTGCGGAAGAACAGCGCTGACAAACATTGAGTTCAATAGAGCGCACTTTAACACCGAGACGATCTTTTACAAAGTTTTCAAGATATTTTCCAGAACCGGACAGCATTTTGTGACCAAAGGTATCGGTACCTACGTTACTTGCATATTCACAGATGAATGTACCGGTCTGATCGTGAATTCCTTCAGAGATACAAACAACAAGATTAGAAGTTGTCTGTAAAGCAGTTTCCACTTTGGAGATAAAGTCTTCCGGATCAAAATCAGCTTCCGGCAAATAGACAATAACTGGATTATCACCTTCGAATTTTCGTGCTAAAATACTTGCCGCAGTCAACCAACCGGCATGGCGCCCCATGATTTCTACGATAGTAACAGATTTTTTATTATCGTATACAGAAGCATCGACAGCAATTTCCCGAACAGTTGATGCGACATACTTAGCAGCGCTTCCGAAGCCAGGTGTATGATCTGTCATTACAAGGTCATTATCAATTGTTTTTGGAACACCAATAAAACGGATCGGGCTTTCGATAGAAGCGGCATAGCGGGAAAGCTTGCTGACCGTATCCATAGAATCATTTCCTCCGATATAGAAGAAATATCCGATCTGAAGTGCATCGAATTTCTGAAACAATGTCGGGTATACCGGATCGGAAAGATCTTCCGGAAGTTTATAGCGGCAGGAACCAAGATAAGAGCCGGGAGTTGTTTTCAGAAGTTCCAGTTCTTTACTTTCAAGAAGCGGGCGCATATCCATAATCGTATCGTGCAAAAATCCTTCGATTCCATTTATCATACCGTAAACGTGTTCAATGTCATCTGTTTTGTTAAGGCCTGCAGAAACAACACCATACAGACTTCCGTTGATGACAGCAGTAGGACCGCCGGACTGGCCGACAATCATATTTTTCTTCATATGTATTCATCCTCCAGATATTAAAAATAAGTTTCTTACTACATATTAAAGGAAGAAGTAAAAATTTACAACAATAATAGTTGGAAAAATACAAAGGATGTTTTATACTGTTAGATATTAAAGTGAAGGAGAATTACTATGAAATATATATCATTTGCCATCCCGTGCTATAATTCACAGGACTATATGAGCCGTGCTGTGGATTCTGTATTGGAAGGCGGCGAGGATGTGGAAGTGCTTATTGTGAATGACGGTTCAAAGGATGATACGCTGAAGATTGCCAGATCCTATGAAGAAAAATACCCAACGATCGTTAAAGTGATCGATAAGGAAAATGGAGGTCATGGAGATGCTGTTAATGCAGGGCTTCGAAGTGCTTCAGGCAAATATTTTAAAGTGGTCGACAGCGATGACTGGATTGATAGTGAAGCACTGAAAAAAGTACTTGAGACGCTTCATAAGTTTGAGGAAGAAGACAGAAAAGTAGATATGATAATATCAAACTATGTCTATGAAAAGGAAGGTGTAGAACATAAAAAAGTAATCCATTACCGCAATGCCCTTCCGGAAGAACAGATTATTGGATGGAATGAAGCTGGACATTTTCATATTGGACAATATATTTTAATGCACTCGGTAATTTACCGGACAGAGCTTTTAAAACTGTGCCAGTTAGAATTACCGAAACATACATTCTATGTAGATAATATTTATGTATACTATCCATTACCGCATGTATCAACACTTTATTATCTAGATGTGAATCTGTATCGATATTATATTGGGCGGGAAGATCAGTCTGTCAATGAAAAAGTAATGATTCAGCGTGTGGATCAGCAGATTTTTGTGACAAAGACAATGATTGATATGTATAAGATGAAAATGATTCCGAACAAGAAGCTTCGAAGTTATATGACCAATTATCTTGCGATTATGATGACAGTTTCTTCTATCCTTCTGATTCGATCAAAGAAGGAAGAGAATCTTCAGAAGAAAAAAGAATTATGGGAATATTTGAAGAAGAGCGAATATAAGACATACTGGAAAATTCGCTATGGTATTTTGGGACAGACAATGAACCTTCCGGGGAAATCAGGACGAAAGATTTCTGTGCTTGGCTATAAGGTGGCACGCAGACTATTTGGATTTAATTAAATATGGATGTATAAACAGAACTGCCATTGTACATACTTTAAAAGAAAAAGGAGTGTGTATGATGGCAGTTCAATTTTGTGAAAGTAAGACGAAAGAAAATTTAATGAAAGCTTTTGCTGGAGAAAGTCAGGCGCGCAATCGATATACATTTGCGGCAAAAAAAGCACGAGAACTTGGGTATGAATCCATTGCACAGGTATTTGAATTTACAGCAGAACAGGAGCGGGCACACGGGGAACGCTATTACCAACTGTTAAACTCCCTTGCAGGAGAAACAGTCACTGTAGATGGGACGTATCCAGTTGATATTGCAGAAGATATCTGTGAGCTTCTTGACAAGGCAGAGCACAATGAATTTGAAGAGTATGAACATGTATATCCGCGGTTTGCACAGATTGCGAAAGAAGAAGGATTTCTGGAAGCAGCGTCAACCTTTACAATGATCGGTGAAGTAGAACAGATGCATGGAAAGCGGTTCAGAAAACTGGCAGAGCTTCTAAGAGCAAATCAATTTGATAAAAGTACAGAAGAAGAGAAGTGGATGTGTTTAAACTGCGGTTACATCCATACCGGAACGCAAGTGCCGCCAAATTGTCCATCCTGTCATTACGAGAAAGGATATTTTATTCCTCTGTCATTTGCACCGTTTCAAGGGAATATAGTGTGTTAAAGAGAACTAAGAGGGATATCTGTGGAAAATCAGAAAGCAGAAGCGGTTTTAAATCTGGCAACAGATGCGACAGCGGAAGAGCTGAAAAAAGCAGAAGAATTATCCGTTGGATATGATGAGGGAAAAGGAATCTGGGAGATTATTATAAAATATTCCGGAACACTGGAAGAAACGAAAAAACTGTCCGAAACAGTTGTAGAACTTCAGGGAGGATTTGCTGTTGTGACGGTAAAGAAGACAAATCTTGAAGCATTGCTTAATCTTCCGGAAGTTGAATATGCAGAAAAACCGAAATCATTATATTTTGAAGTGGAAGAAGGGCGAAGAGTGTCCTGCAT
>CAUCYJ010000088.1:0-10460 GCA_958446945.1 uncultured Lachnospiraceae bacterium
GAAGGTACTGCTTGGGCACCGATGCTCTTGGCGACAGCCGAGCTGGCGGACTCAAAGGAGGGAGCGCAGTTTATGGACGCATTGTACCCCGATAGCTATCAAAATGAAAGCGGACTGCAGTTGGCGGGCACTCTGAAAAAGTTATTTCAGTATACGACGGACAATGCAATGTATAATGACTTTGATGTCTCCTATCAAAATTTTGTGTCAGGGAAAGTAGCTATGATACCTAACGGCTATTGGATGATAGACCAGATACCTGAAAGTATGGAAAGCAGTGTTCGTTTTTCGCCGTTTCCGGGAAATAAACTCATTTCTTCTCCGGAAACATTTGGCTGGGGAGTAGTGTCAGACTATAGCGAGAAAGTAAAAAAAGCGGCAGTCGTTTTCCTAAAATATCGTACAGCTTTTAATCTCGAACAGAAGGAAGAACTTTTAGGTGCAGACCCCCAGAATAATTCTCCATTGTTGAATGATTATATTAAAGCTTATACGGAGGATCCGCAGATTGTTCCTAACTATCAGGTAAAATGGAACTCTGTTTTGCAGGAAGAAATACTAGGAGAGATAATTCCTAAATTAGTTAAAGATCAAATTACAGAAGAAGAGTTTGTCAGACGAGCAGACGAAAGTATTCAGCAATGTGAGATTCAAAAATAGTATATTTTTTTGTATTTGGAGTTGGATAATTATTACAGCATTTTTAAAAACTTTGGTAATATTATACTCAACAACTGGACAACAAGATTGTCTAAAGAAAGGTAGGAGGAATTATGAAAGTGAAAAAAATGTTGGCTGTCATGATGACGGCTGTAGTAGCTACTGGTATGCTTGCGGCTTGCGGTAGCTCTTCCAATGAAAAAGCAGATGGGGAAAAGGCGGACGGAAAGGTTTACTATTTGAACTTTAAGCCAGAAGCGGATGAGTACTGGCAGGAACTGGCAGAAGCTTATACAGAAGAAACAGGGGTTCCGGTTACTGTACTGACAGCAGCTTCCGGTGAATATGAAAAAACACTGAAATCGGAGATGGCAAAGACAGATGCTCCTACATTGTTCCAGGTTAATGGACCAGTTGGTTTGCAGGGATGGAAAGATTATTGCTACGATTTGAAAGATTCTGATATAGCTAAGGAGCTCACGGATGATAGCTTTGCGCTGATGGATGGCGATAAAATGGCGGGAATCGCATACGTGATTGAAAATTACGGTATTATCTATAATAAGGGCTTGTTGAAACAGGCAGGATATTCAGCGGAAGATATCAAAAATTTTGATAGTTTTAAAAAGGTTGTAGAAGATATTACAGCACGTAAAGATGAACTTGGATTTTCAGCATTTACTTCTGCGGGAATGGATGGATCTTCTGATTGGAGATTTAAAACACATTTAGCAAATCTTCCGATTTATTACGAATATAAAGATGAGGGAATAAATAGCACAGATGCAATCAAGGGTACTTATCTGAATAATTATCGTCAGATTTGGGATCTCTATATCAACAATGCAACATGTAAGCCGACAGAAATTTCAACTAAGACTGCAGACGATGCTACAGCAGAGTTTGTTACAGAAGAAGCAGTGTTTTATCAAAACGGAACATGGGAATATAATAATGTAGCTGACGTGGGCGATGAGAATCTTGGAATGCTTCCAATTTATATTGGCATGGATGGTGAAGAAGAACAAGGGGTCTGCACCGGAACAGAAAATTATTGGTGTGTAAATGCAAAAGCATCCGAAGAGGATATTCAGGCAACACTTGATTTCATGAACTGGTGTGTGACATCAGAAACGGGTGTGCAATCTATGTGTAAAGATATGGGATTTGTAATTCCGTTTAATGCGAATCTCGAATCTGAGAATGTACTTGTAAATGAAGCTAATAAGTATCTGGATGAAGGAAAAACACCTGTTTCATGGAATTTTTCAACAATGCCTTCAGAAGAATGGAAAAATGGTGTTGGATCTGCTCTTACAGCATATGCAGCTGATCAGACAGACGCTAACTGGGATAAAGTTGTTACTGCTTTTGTAGACGGATGGGCAACAGAGGCGGCAGCGGCAAAATAGAAGAGGACAAACATAATGAAACGGCGGAGGTAGTTTTTAAGTCTTCGCCGTTTTTTTAAGGAGGATATAAAAATGGAAAAATCTATGAAACGATATATGCCGATTTTTGTATTACCGACATTTTTTGCATTTATACTCGGATTTATTATTCCGTTTATTTTAGGGGTAGGCTTGTCATTCTGCAAGTTTACAACTGTAACAGATGCGCAATTTATCGGCTTTTCAAATTATGCAGAGGCCCTTAAAGACACTGTATTTAGACATTCGTTCTGGTATACGGCGCTATTTGCTGTCACATCACTGGTTGTGATTAATGTTCTTGCTTTTACGCTTGCAATGGCATTGACACAAAAGCTTCGTGGAACTAATATTTTTCGTACCGTATTTTTTATGCCAAACCTGATCGGTGGAATTGTACTTGGCTACATATGGCAGTTAATCTTTAACGGTATTTTAGCAAAGTATGAAACAGCACTGGGGTTAAATGAATGGTATGGTTTTTGGGGATTGATTATACTTGTGAGTTGGCAGCAGATAGGTTATATGATGATCATTTATATAGCAGGGTTGCAATCAATTCCAGGAGATGTAATGGAGGCTGCTGAGATTGATGGGGCAAGCAGGCTGCAACGATTGTGGAAAGTTACGATTCCAATGATGATGCCGTCTATCACAATCTGTATGTTCCTTTCCATCACAAATGGATTTAAGTTATTTGACCAAAATCTGTCATTGACAGCAGGCGAACCAGCTAAAATGTCAGAGATGATGGCTCTTAACATTTTCAACACCTTTTATGGACGCACTGGCTGGGAAGGTGTAGGTCAGGCAAAGGCGGTATTGTTTTTCATACTTGTTGTGGCAATTGGGATGATTCAGTTGCGGATGACGCGATCAAAGGAGGTTCAGCAATAAATGAAAACGAAAAAAGGTATTTTGAGCTGGATAGGTACAGGTGTATTTACAATTTTAGGAATTATATATATTTTTCCTATCTTGATTGTACTCATAAATTCATTTAAGAAGAAAGTTTATATTAACAAAGAACCTTTTCAAATTCCTTCTGGAAAGACATTTGCAAGTATTGAAAATTATATATCTGCAATTGATAAATACGAACTTTTAAGTGCAGTCGGATGGACAGTTTTTATTACTGTGGGTTCAGTAATGGTAATTCTAGTATGCACATCAATGTGCGCTTGGTATATTACAAGGATTACGACTAAATTTACGAAATTGTTATATCTTCTTTGTGTATTTTCAATGGTAGTTCCATTTCAAATGGTTATGTTTACACTTTCATTGGTTGCTGACCGTACAGGGCTACGTACACCATGGGGAATTATTATCATATATTTAGGATTTGGAGCGGGGCTGGCTGTATTTATGTTTTGTGGATTTGTAAAATCAATTCCATTGGAAATCGAAGAGGCGGCTATGATCGATGGGTGTACACCACTCCGTACATTTTTTAGTGTAGTACTTCCTATTATGAAACCAACTTATATATCAGTGGGAATTTTAGAGACTATGTGGATTTGGAATGACTTTTTGCTGCCGTATTTAGTGTTAGACTTAAACAAGTATAAGACTATTTCAATTGCCATTCAATACATGAAAGGAAGTTACGGACGTGTAGATATGGGAGCAGTCATGGCTGCGTTGATTCTGGCAGTGATTCCGGTGATTATTTTCTATCTATCTTGTCAGAAACATATTATTAAAGGTGTTGCAGCAGGTGCAGTAAAAGGATAAAAATTATATGAAAGGATAAAAATAAAAGATGAATATAAATATTGAGCAACAATTGAATTTTATTTTGGGGAAATCTCTTGACAGAGCTTCAAAAGAAGAGATATACATAGCATTGTTAAATTTTACAAAAAAAAAATTGAAACAAATGAAAAGAAATAGCGGAGATAGAAAGTTATATTATATTTCTGCTGAATTTCTTATTGAAAAACTATTATCCAATAATTTAATTAATCTGGGTATTTTTGAAGAAGTAAGAGATGTTCTGAAAAAACATGGGCACAGTTTGACAGAGATAGAAGAAATAGAAATGGAACCATCTTTAGGGAATGGAGGTCTTGGACGTTTAGCTGCGTGCTTTTTGGATTCTATTGCTACATTGGGACTTAATGGAGATGGTGTGGGCTTGAATTACCATGATGGTCTCTTTATGCAGAAATTCAGGGATAATAAGCAAGAGGAGAAAAAAAATCCGTGGATTACAGACAAGAGCTGGCTGGAAAGGACAGATGTGAGTTTTGAAGTGCCATTCAAAGATTTTACATTGAAATCCACAATGTATGACATTGACATTCCAGGATACAACAGTGGATGCAATAAGCTGCATCTGTTTGATCTGGACAGTGTGGATGAGTCGATTATTTACGATGGAATACAGTTCGACAAAAATGATATTAAAAAGAACCTTACACTGTTCCTCTACCCGGACGACAGCGACGAGGCAGGACAGCTCCTGAGGATATACCAGCAGTATTTCATGGTGAGTAATGCGGCACAGCTTATCATAAAAGAAGCGGAGGAAAGAGGGGTAGACCTTTACCATCTGCACGAGCATGTATGTATCCAGATCAATGACACTCATCCGACTATGGTGATACCGGAACTGATCCGTATCCTGACGGAACAGAAAAACTTTAACATAGACACAGCTGTGGATGTTGTGAGCAGGACATGTGCATATACAAATCATACGATTCTTGCAGAGGCGCTGGAAAAATGGCCGATCCGTTATCTGGAGAAGGTGGTTCCGCATCTGATGCCGATTATCCGCGATCTGGACAGAAGAGTGAGAAGAGATTTTCACGATGAGAGAGTCTACATTATTGATAACATGGACAGAGTACACATGGCGCACATTGATATCCATTTCGGATATGCAGTCAACGGTGTTGCAGCTCTTCATACAGAGATACTCAAAGAGTCAGAGCTGAAACCGTTTTATGATATCTATCCGCAGAAGTTCAACAACAAGACAAACGGAATCACATTCCGCAGATGGCTTGTGCACTGCAACCATGATCTGGCGGAGTATATCAAAGAACTGATTGGGCCGGGATATATGGAAAATGCAGAAGAACTGGAAAAACTCCTGCAGTACAAAGACGATGCGCAAGTTCTGGAAAAACTCAGAGAGATCAAGGCGAATGCAAAGAAAGAACTGAAAAAATACCTGAAGATGACACAAAATGTGGACATTGATGAAAATGCAATCTTTGATATCCAGATTAAACGTCTGCATGAGTATAAGAGACAGCAGATGAATGCCTTGTATGCGATTTGGAAATACAAAGAGATCAAAAAAGGCAACCTGCCGAAGAGACCGCTAACGATGATTTTCGGGGCAAAGGCAGCACCGGCTTACACGATCGCAAAAGACATCATTCATCTCATCCTCTGCCTTCAGCAGCTCATCGACAATGATCCAGAGGTGAGCCCATACTTAAAGATTGTCATGGTAGAGAACTACAATGTGACAAAGGCAGAAAAACTGATTCCGGCATGTGATATTTCAGAGCAGATCTCACTGGCTTCAAAAGAGGCGTCAGGAACCGGCAATATGAAATTTATGCTGAACGGAGCGGTGACACTCGGAACAGAGGACGGCGCGAATGTGGAGATCCATCAGCTTGTGGGCGATGACAATATTTACATCTTTGGAGAGAAATCAGAGAAAGTCATCAAACTGTATGAGACATCAGGATACTGCTCGGCAGATATCTATGATAATGACCCGGAAGTTGAAGAACTGGTGGACTTCATCGTTAGCAAAGACCTGCTCCGCATCGGCGATCCGGTGAACCTGGGACGTCTGTATAAAGAGATCGTGGGCAAAGACTGGTTTATGGCTCTTCTGGATCTGAAAGATTACATTCGCACAAAAGAGCGTATGCTGGCTGATTATGAAGATGCAGGAGCATGGGAAAAGAAGATGCTCGTAAATATTGCGAAAGCAGGATTCTTCTCATCAGACAGAACGATAAGAGAGTACAACAGAGACATCTGGCATCTATAAGGAGACATGGATTATGAGAAAATCAGGAATACTTATGCCGCTTTCATCACTTCCGTCAGACACGGGGGTGGGAGAGCTAGGAAGAAACGCCTGCCGCTGGCTGGATATTCTGCAAGAAAACGGAGTGGGGATATGGCAGATCCTGCCGCTGAACCCGGTGGGGTACGGGAATTCCCCGTACCAACCGTATTCCTCCTGCGCCGGAGATGAGCTGTATATCAGCCTGGAGCTGCTCTGTGAGGAGAGCCTTCTGCCGGAGATGCCGTCTCCGTTCAGGGAGAGTGAAAAACGTTTGGACTATGACGCGGTGCGCAAGTTCAAAGAACCTTACCTGAGAAATGCATATCAGAACTTCAAAGATAAAAAGATGCAGGAGAGCACAGAGTATCAGGAGTTTATTTCACAGGAGTGGGTGCGTGAATACGGAGTGTTCCGGGCATTAAAGTCCGCAAATAACGGTGCGTGCTGGAATGAATGGAAACAGGAAGATAAAGAGTGGCCGGAAAAGAGAACTGCACTGCAGCCGGAGGTTGAGGAAGAAGCACAGTATCAGATGTTTCTCCAGTACCTGTTCTACACGCAGTGGATGAATGTAAAGAAAACTGCCAATGAAAAAGGCATAGAGATTATGGGGGATGTCCCGTTCTATGTGGGCGTGGATTCTGTTGATGTGTGGGCCGGAAAAGACAACTTCCTCCTTGATACGGATGGGCGTCCGATCTTTATCGCGGGTGTGCCGCCGGATTATTTCAGCGAGACAGGACAGAGATGGGGCAATCCGATCTATGACTGGGACTACATGAAAGAGACAGCATACCGCTTTTGGGTGGACAGGATCGGATACAGCAGCAGGCTGTTTGATATCATCAGAATCGATCATTTCCGAGCGTTTGACACGTTCTGGAAGATCCCGGCGAGCTGCCCGACTGCGGTGGAGGGAGAATGGATCGAAGCACCGGGATATGAAGTGATTGACACCCTGAAAGAGAAGATACCGGGAGTGAACCTTGTAGCAGAAGATCTGGGCGACCTGCGTCCGGAAGTGCTTACACTGCGCGACCACTATCATTTAAAGGGCATGAAGATTCTCGTATTCGATATTGATACAAAAGGGAAATATGCATACGACTGTTCCAATGATGTAGAAAATATCATTATTTATACGGGGACACATGACAATGATACTTTGATGGAGTGGTACAAAGGGCTTTCGTGCAGGGCACAGTGTAAGGTCCGTAGATTTCTGAAAAGAAAAGGCTTCGGTCAGGGCAGTGTCAAGGACAGACTGATTTCTTACACATTAAAGAGCCGTGCTGAGTATGCAATTCTTCCGGCGGCAGATTTTTTGGGGCAGGGTATGGAAGGTCATATCAATACTCCAGGAACGGTAGGAAGCCCCAACTGGGAATGGCGGATGCCCGAATTTGAAAGGATTCAAAAAGAATTGCAAAAATATAAAACAATGCTCATGTTCCGCTAAAGGAAATGAACCCCGGAGAGTCGTGTCTTCCGGGGAATTTCTCTTTTGAAGTAGGATACTTAGAGATAATAGATAAATTTAAGGAATTATCAAAAAACGCTTACTTTGATAAACAATAGGATTATATGAGATTTTTCCGTATTTTCGGAAGAACTTGATAATGAAAAAATCAAACGGGAATTTGGCAAAATCATAAAACCTGATTAAACATTAGAATCAGACTATTATGAAAAGATTAGTTTATTTGTGTAAAAATAGGAGGCAATTTCCAGTTTAGAATTCATCCACAAAATAATTGATGGAAATGTTTAATATAAGCGCATCCTTTTGCCTGAAGACAGTAAAAAGGTGGATTTTTTTAGTGGCAGGTGGTGTTGGTATTATGGGGAAGTAATGATCCTCTCTTTTTCAGATGGAGAAGAGGGGGTGATAGAAAAGATAGCAGATTTGCTCACAGGAGAAGATTCAGCAAAACATACTATATATGAATTTCATCAGCCTGCTGATTTTTCGCAGCTTCAGATAGATTGGATACAGCATCAGGTACGGTCTCGAGGGAGAGTACTTGAACTGACGTATTCAGAGTACCGACTGTTATGTCTTCTGGTTAAACAGCCGGGTAAGGTATTTACCCATGCCCAGATCTACCGGGAAGTTTATGAAGAGGAAGAGTCTGGAGATACAGAAAACATAATCTATTGCCTGATGCGTGGATTGCGAAAGAAACTGGAGAAGGACTCCAGACATCCGGAATTTATCCAAACAGTACGAGGAGTAGGGTACAAGTTTATTGGGAAAGTAGAGATTGTGGGACTGGCTGATTAAATTGAAGATAAGCAGATGAGGCAGCGGAGAAATCCGCTGTCTTCTTTTGTTGCGGTTGATGGTATTGGCACGTACAGAAATAGTGTAAAGGACAAAAAGTATGCTTTTTGGAATATGCCAAATAAAAGCTGTTTTTCGTTTCAAAAAGTATGCATTTCTTGTTTTGGGATATTCCAAAAAAATGTGGACTTTCTGGAACAGATAGCAGAAGGATGTGGATAGATTATGGCAGTATATGGATATCACCGCACCAGTACGCAAGAGCAGCACCTGGATCGAGGTATTATTGAGATCCAGAATTTCTGCCGGGAACATCATCTGGAGTTGATTGATATTTTTACGGATCAGATGACCGGGAAAAAGTTTGATCGGCCGGAGTATCAATTCTTAAAGAAACGAATCTGTCTCGGGGATATGCTGATTATTACAGAACTGGATCGACTGGGAAGAAACAAGCTGGGAATTTTGAAAGAGCTTCGTTATTTTCAGGAAAAAGGAGTGCGAGTCATGGTATTGGAACTTCCGACCACCCTGATTGACCTGTCCAAGTTCAGTAACGAACTGGCACGTATGATGATTGAAACCATCAACAACATGATGATCGAGCTGTATGTTTCTATGGCGGATGCAGAAATGAAGAAGAAAGAAAAACGTCAGCGGGAAGGATACGAAACAAAGCATATGCGGGGAGAGTGGGATGAGATTGGGAGGCCGGCTGTGATGGGGCGGGAATTATTTTATCAATATTTTGAAAAGGTTGTTGCTGGAGAGATCACCCCTACGGAGCTTCGGAGAGAACTGAACATGACGCACTCTACTTTTTACAGGTACCGGAACATGTATTATAAGAAATATGTGAAAAAATTTCAATCTGAGGATTAACAGGACTATTACATATATAGAAGAATATTTTTAGGAGGAAATTAAAATGAGTGAAAAAAGAGTTGGCAATTTGTTTTATGATGCAGAGATAGGGCGCTATGATATTAGGTTTGATACAAATTCTTTCTATGAAGGACTACATTGTGGAGAATGCTTTGATGTTAGAATAGAAAATTCATGGATTTCTGTAAGAATAGAAATGGACGACGATGGCTGGTATCTGGTAGGGCTTCCCGGAATAAAACTGGATGGCCTTACTGTACGGATGTAAAAAAGAAAGTATGAATAAGTATTTTTCAACGGTTGAAAAATGGAGCGATACAGAAATAAAACAAAGAGCAGGTATTCTTGCAAGTAAATTGATGAAAATATATCCATATTTTGATGAAACAATCAATAGTAGTGATTTGTCAAGTGTAACTGGAACAAAACCTTATTCGTTAGTAGTTCTTGGACAAGAATTTAATGTAAAGACATGGGCAGATGTTTTAATGTATACATTGAAAGTTGTATCTGATTTAGCCCCGGATAAGCTTGAAAACATAGAAACGGATTATCCATCGCTCGTTGGAAAAAATGCAAAAATTTTTAGAAGACCTAAAGAGTTGTGCAATGAATATTATTATGAATCAAATTTAAGTGCAAGTCATATATACAATTTCTGCAAACAGTTAGTCAATGTAATGGAGCTGTCAGAAGATGAGTGGAAAACAGAAGTAACAAATTAGAACAGAATGTTGATAGCTCAAAGAAACATTGACATAGGTATATTTTATATTATTTTATGCGATTAAATGAAATATTTTGGAATAGACAATAAAATATTGACACCATATACGATACCAAATATAATATAGATAGGAGGTATAAAAAATGTCAAAGTGGGATAAACTGATAGCACGTATATGTAATTTATCAAAAGACCTCCGATTTGATGAGTTACGAAAGGTATTGGAAAGCTACGGATACGAAATGAATGCACCAAGAAGTGGAAGCAGTCATTACACTTTTAGAAAGCAAGGGTGTATGCCGATTACAGTACCAAAGCACGAACCAATCAAGAAGGTCTATGTAGAAATGGTAAGGCAGATTGTAGAAAGTGAGGCGAAGAATGATGAAGACGCTGAATGATTATATGGCAATGTCCTATCGTATG
>CAUCYJ010000089.1:0-10327 GCA_958446945.1 uncultured Lachnospiraceae bacterium
TGTTTTGGTTCAAGGTTACGAACGAGCACCGCGAGTTTCGCAATTACCTATTATTATATGGACTTATTCCGCAAATCCTTGCTGTTCCATTTCATGTTCTATTTTACCTTCATTTTCCTGACTTGCTGATACGAACAGGTGACGGAATACGAATCTGCAGAATGGTCCGACAACCAGGATCTGCAGTGGGTAGGCTATGATGAAGTTCAGGCAGATGGTCTGGAGCCAGATGAAGATGAGATTTGAAGTGATTCCTGAAGATTCGATGGTTCCAAGCAGGCTCATCAGCGGTACCATTGTGCAGACGGTGAAGGTCTGGATGCAGAGGATGATGAAGATCGGGCGGTCAGTTGGTTTGGCTACGCGGAACGCGAAATATTTGGATGTTTTGCTGGCGATGAAGAATGCGCAGAGGAATCCGATGAACCATTCCAGCGGAAAAGAATGCAGTGCGTGACTGAATGTAGCCGCCTGAAGTCCACCGGTGTGGATAGCGACGTTATAAACGCCCATGATAAAGATTATACAGCCGGATGTGATAAGGGTGAAAATAAATTCCTGAAATTTTGTTTTTGGCATAGTTAAGCCCTCCTCATAAAATAATAAAAAACTCCATATAAACGCAAAAATGCCGCCTACCCGTCTGACAATGGATAAGCGACATTTTTTGTCGTATTTATTCTATCAGTTATTGGGATTCTATGTCATGGGAATTTTGCACAAAATATAATCGTGAAATAATAGCTTTAGAGTCTTTTTGACAAAGGGATAGGAACGTTTATTCATGGATGAGGATAAAATAAAGTATAAATAGAAGTTACAAATTCACTTGACAACCGAATAATTTTCTGCGTATATTGTAAAAAAATGAGATATTCAGTGACTGAGAAGTCTGATTATGGTTACTGGTTATTGCGTTCTCAGTAACGGATTATGAAAAGCAGTCTGACATAACGAGCGACAAAAAGTCACAAGGATCAGCAGAAAGGGGCAAAAACTATGGATTTAAAGAACTACTCAACAGGGGTACAGCACATTGGAATTCCGACAAATGACATTGGTAAAACAGTAGAATTTTATCACAAATTAGGTTTTGAAACAGCATTTGAGACGGTAAATGAGGAAGCAAACGAGAAGGTTGTTTTCCTGAAACTGGGAACTCTGGTAGTGGAGACTTATGAGAACCATGCAGCGAAAATGGAGCATGGCGCGATCGATCATGTTGCACTTGACGTAAAAGATATTGAAGAGATTTTCCAGTATATCAATGAAGCTGGTTTAAATTCTACACAAGATACCATTCATTTCCTGCCATTCTGGGAAAATGGAGTGAAGTTCTTTACAATTGAAGGACCGAATAAGGAGAAGGTGGAATTTAGTCAGTATCTGTAAATAAAAAGGAAATAATCATTAAGGGTCGATACATTGACGGAAACAGTGTATCGGCTTTTTTGGTAATGTTGGATTAATAAGTGGGGGTGGTGCGAATGCGTAAAAAATATCATGAGCTGTCTTTGGCGAAAAAATTTTCTCTTACAAGTATTGGCTTCTTTTTTCTCACAATCCTTGTATTAACTGTATTGATTCAGTTTTTAT
Source organism: uncultured Lachnospiraceae bacterium (assembly GCA_958446945.1). Classification (GTDB taxonomy): domain Bacteria; phylum Bacillota; class Clostridia; order Lachnospirales; family Lachnospiraceae; genus UBA9414. The sequence continues at coordinate 1,597 of CAUCYJ010000089.1, forward strand.
ACGAAAAATCAGTATTAAATATCACCAGCGAAAGCTATAAGGAAAAGTTTGAGATAGTGTCTGATAACAGTCAGAGTATATTAGAGAATTCGGGAAAGATAGCTAAGGTAATATTAACAGATGAAGCAATACAAAACTGGTTTTTACAGGATTCTGAGGAATCAGCAGATCAGTTAAGATATAAAATGCAGGTAGAGAAACGTCTGGATTATTTGGATGCATTGTATCCAGATAAACAGTATAGCAGTATTTCTGTTTTTGACTCATATGGACATATGGTAAATTCTAACAGTATTCGATTTGAGGCATCAAAATACGAACAGTTTTTTAACATAATAAAAGAGAATTATAACGTAAAATGGTTGGATTTATATGAAGTATCCCTGGGAGATTATGAGAAAAATGGAATTGGTTATATCAGATATTATAGAGATTACGATTCGGGACTTATTAAAGGATATGTTCTTATAGAATATCAGTCGCCACTTCTGATAAATAATTTTGCACATATCAGATATGGGGAGACAGGCAGTTATCTGATTGCTGATACAGATGGAAACAAAAAAATAGAAAATGATCAGGATGTATCAGGAAATATTTCGGAAGAAGAGTATTTTCAATGGGCTGAAGATAATAAAAAAGGAGGAAAAGTATTCAGGATTGACGGTAAAAGATATCTTGTGACAGCGTCAGTAATCCCTACACTGGATTGGCTTATGATTGGTCTGACACCAGTGAATGAACTTACAAAAGCCGGGAAAGCGATGACACAGATTATTTATGTAGTAGGAATTATTGCTGCTTTAATCAGCACATTTTTCAGCCTGAGGGTTTCTCACAGTGTAACAAAGCCTTTGATATATTTGACAGATACCATGAAAAAATTTGGAAAAGGAGATCTTTCTGTACGTGTTCCTGTATTGTATGAGGATGAAATTGGAATATTATCGGAAGAGTTTAATAAGATGTCTGAACAAATCAGGCAGCTGGTTGATCAGGTATATAGAGAGCAACGGGCAAAAAGAAAATCTGAGCTTGCAGCACTTCAGGCACAGATTAATCCACATTTCTTATATAATACATTGAATAGTGTAAGTTCGCTTATCAAAATGAATTGTCCGGATGAAGCATTTATCATGATTCAGGCGATTGGTACATTTTATAGAACTTCACTTAGCGATGGAAAAACATTAATACCGCTGGAACAGGAAATAACAAATATAGAGAATTATATAAAAATACAGAAAGTCAGATATGGAAATAAAATAGAATATGAGATTGATATAGAAAATGAAATTTTGCAGGAGTGGATTGTAAAACTGACACTTCAGCCATTGGTAGAAAATTCTATATATCATGGTATAAAGGAAATGAGGGGAAAAGGAATTATCCGAATCAAAGGATGGAAAGAGAAGAATAAGGTTTTTATTCAGGTGTCAGATAATGGGCTTGGAATTCCAGAAGAAAAATTAGAAGAACTGTTTAGTAAAGATTACAGAGAAAAAGGCTCAGCATTTGGATTATTTAATATTCAACAAAGATTGCAGATTTATTTTGGAAAAGAATATGGTCTTACAGTAGAAAGTAAACTGAGTCAGGGAACGAAGGCAACAGTGTGCATTCCTGTAGATTTTAAGAGAGAAGAGGATAGAAAATGAGGGTATTCCTTGTAGATGATGAATTTTTGCAGAGAGCGTTAGTGAAAAAAACAGTTGACTGGAATAGTCTGGGTATGGAAATATGCGGAGAAGCAGAAGACGGAGAAGAAGCATTAAAGAAAATTTTGGAAGAAAAGCCGGATATTCTAATTATGGATATTAATATTCCATATATGAATGGAATTGAAGTATCTAAAAAAGTAAAGGTTATTTTTCCAGAAATACAAGTAATTATATTGACCGCTTATGGTGAATTTGAATATGCAAGGGAGGCACTTTCTTTTGGAGCAGTCAGTTTTGTGCTGAAACCGTTGGACCCTGAAGAATTAACAAAAGAGCTTCAGAAGTGTAAAGAAAAACTGGAACATATTTATAGACAGAAATCTTCTGTAAAGAAAATGCAAAAGGATCAGTTTCTTTTAGAACAGCTTTCAGGTATGGTACCTTCTGAAAATCAGCAGAGTAAATGGAAGGAAATGAAGATTCCGTTTGATAAACCATTATCAGTGGCTTTGATTAGACCTGAAAATAAACAACAGAATAACAAAATGGCAGAAGAAATGGAAGAAATAATCCAGGATTATTTTCCGGTATATGAAATGATTTCTATGAACCAAGGATATGCTTTTATTCTATTTGGAGAAGAGAATATGGAATATCAGATTCAGCTTCTCTGTACTTATATGCAGGAAATTATGAATAGTAAAAGGAACTGGAATGGAGGAATCAGCAGGGTATTTTCAGACATCAGAGAATTGAAAGCGGCCTATCAGGAGGCATATTCTGCAGCCAGAAAAGGAAAAACAGAACAGAAAATTCTGATTTACGAGCCAGTAGATATGTTTCAATTTATACGATCATCGTTATATGATTCGGAAGTATTTTTGTATTATATCAGAAAAAATGAATATGAAATGCTTACAAAAGAGATAGGTGAAATGTTTATTCAAATGGAAGAACAGAATGTCCTTTCTGACACAGCAGTATATATATCTACGGATATTCTGATCCATATTTGTCTGTATATGTCTGAACTGGGAGTTGATTTTTCTTTAGTTGTGGAAAAAGAACAGAGACAATTAACAGGATTGCAGAATAATGGTGGAATTGAAGAAATTAGAAGTGTATTAATGTGTATATTGGAAAAATGCCGCATATGTGCAGCAGAAAATAAACTTCCTGCAACAAAGAAAAAAGTAAATGATGCAGTAGATTTTATTGATAGTAATTATAGTAGGATTGATATGAGCTTGAATCTGGTAGCAGATACAATTGGGGTGAATGCGAGTTATCTAAGTAATATATTTAAAAAAGAAAAAGGATGTTCATTAAGTAAGTATTTGACTCAGACACGTCTGGAACAGGCAAAGAAATATCTTACAGAGTATCCGGATAAAACACTTATAGAAATTGCAGAGTCAATAGGATACAGTGACGTTTATTATTTTAGCAAGAATTTTAAAAAGTATTATGGTATTTCTCCGTCTAAGTACCAGGAAGAGAGAAAAATGTAATTATCCAAAATATTTCCCAGACGTCCAAAGAATCTACATTCACGTAATAGCACAAAAATGGTAATCTTGTCTCATCAAAAGACAGGAGGTAAAAGGAAATGGCTGAAAAGGAAATTCCATTTCGACAAATTCATCTGGATTTTCACACCAGTGAAGCCATTGAGGGGGTCTGCTCAGAATTTGATGCGGAAGAGTTTGCCCAGACTCTTGCGGATGCGCACGTGAATTCTATTACTTTGTTTTCTTGTGGACATCACGGAAATTTATATTATGATTCCAAAATGTTTCCGGAAATGGTCCATCCTCATCTGGCACACAGAGATTTGTTGAGAGAACAGGCTGAAGCCTGCAGAAAACGTGGAATACAGGTAAACCTTTATACAACCATTCGCTGGAACAAGAGAATCGCAGATATGCATCCGGAATGGATCTGTATTGATGAAAACGGAGCACTTCAGGACTATAAGGGAAAGGGGTATTTTGAGGCTGGTTTTTATAAAAACCTTTGTGTAAATACACCGTATCGTGATTTCCTGAAAAAGCAGTTCGGAGAAGTTCTGGAAACGATTCCGGGAGATGGAGTATGGTATGATGCAGCTTTTATGAATGAATGCTGCTGTCCATCCTGCCAGAAACTTATGCGGGAAAAAGGTCTGAATCCTGCAAAAAAGGAAGACCGTCAGGAATTTGCAAGGTGGACTTATTATGATATGGTCGAAGATCTGACCGCATTTGCAAAAAAATATAATCCAGATTTTCATGTCTGCTATAACAAAGGACATGTTGGATATCTCGATAAACCAGTGATAAAGGATTATTCGTATTTTTCTTTTGAATCTCTTCCGGGAGTAGAATGGGGATATCTTGATTTTCCTGTTTCTGCTAAATATATGAGGAATTTTGGAAAAGAGTGTCTTGGACTGACAAGCAGATTCCACACAGAATGGGGCGATTTTCATGCATTTCGTAATGAGGCAGCTATGGAATATGAAGTATTTTCCATGCTTTCCCATGGATGCAAATGTACGATTGGTGACCAGATGGATTACTGGGGAAAATTGAATAAGGATATGTATCAGCAGATCGGAAGGGTTTATAAATCTGTAGAAGAAAAAGAACCCTGGTGTGAGAATGCAAAACCAGTATCTGAAATTGGTGTTTTTACAGCAGAAGAATTTTATGCTACAGGCGTAGCAGGACAGATTCCAGGTGCATCTGAAGGTGTGGCAAGACTTCTGATGGAATATGGATATCAGTTTGATTTTATTGACAGTACTTCTGATTTTGGAAAATACAGGTTGTTAATTTTACCGGATGTAATTCCTGTAGATGAAATATTAGGCCGGAAACTGAGTGCTTATATAAATGCAGGAGGCAAATTACTGGCAAGTTATCAGTCTGGTCTTGACAAAGATCACCAGAAATTTATGATCTCAGAACTGGCAGTAAAATATCTTGGAGATGCACCATATAGTCCGGATTTTATATGGCCGAAAGAACATCTGGCAAAGGGTCTTGCAGATGCAGAACATGTAATGTATGACAAAGGAACACTTGTAGAAGCGACAGATGAGGCTCAGTTTGTCCAGAAAGTAATCTCGCCGGTATTTAATCGTACATATGAACATTTTTGTTCTCATCTTCATTCTCCATCAGGAAGAAAAGAAGTATATCCTGGTATTGTGGAAACAGAAAATACAGCGTATTTTATTCATCCGATTTTTACAACATATCAGAACTGGGCACCTGCATGGTATAAAAAGATCCTGAGAAATGAATTAGACAGAATGCTTCCGAATCCGCTGATTCAGCATAATGGACCATCAACAACACAAGTTACAGTGTTAGATCAGGAACAAGAGAACAGAAGAATTGTACATGTACTTCATTATGTACCGGTGAAGAAATGTAAAAATCTTGAGATTGTTGATGATATTATTCCTTTATATAATCTTAAGATTACTATGACAGAAGAACGTGAAGTAGAGAAAATTTATACAATACCCGATAAACAGGAAGTTCCATTTGTACAGGATGGAAAAAAACTTGAATTTACTCTAAAAGAGATTAAGGGACATCAGATGACTGCTGTTTGTTACAAAAATTAGTAAGGAAAAGAGGAGGTTTTTATATGAAGACAGGGAAAAAAGTTTTAGGGGCTGTATTAGCGGCAGCAATGGCATTATCATCTATTACATCGGTATTTGCAGCAGATAAAGTTAAGATTACATTTATGAGCCGTGACAGTGGTGATACACCTATGGCAAAGGTTTATGAAGACCAGATTGCAGCATTTATGGAAGAAAATCCTGATATTGAAGTTCAGAACGATTCTGTTTATGAGGAATCTGCTTATAACAATAAACTGAAAGTTGCATTATCTACAGGAGAAACACCAAATATCTTTTATTATCCGGCAATTGCCGGCCTGAAAGAATGGGCACAGAATGGAGTTCTGTTGGATCTGACAGATTCACTTAACGAAGATGAAGAATGGAAGAACACGTTTCTGGATGGAGCATTAGATACATATGATCTGAGTGCTTATGGAGTGGATGGAATCTATGCATTGCCAAATGAACTGAATGTGGATGCTATTTTCTACAATAAGGCTTTATTTGAAAAAGCCGGTATTGAGAAAACTCCAGAAACAATGGATGAACTGTATGAGGATATTGATAAGCTGGTTGCTGCCGGAATTACTCCGTTTGGAGTAGGCGGAAAGAATACCTGGGTTATGGGACATATCTTTAATAATATTCTTGCTAAAAGAATCGGAAGAGATGGCATTATAAAATTGGGTACTGGCGAGAAAAAATGGACGGATGATGATGTAGTAGAATGCCTGCAGATTACAAAAGATTTAAAAGATAAAGGTGCTTTTGCAGAGGGATTTGAAGGAATGGATTATAATACTCAGATGAATCAGTTCCTCACCGGAGAAGTAGCAATGATTTCTCACAGCAGCCCTATCATTCCTGAAATGTTTAATTCTGAATCAGAAATTTTGGATGATATTTCATTCTTTGCATTCCCATACTTTGAAGATAAACCAGAGTATAAAGATACACATGTAGTATATACTTCCGGATGGATGCTTTCAGGAACTATGAGTGATGAGGAAAAAGAGGCAACTCTAAAACTGGTGAAATATATGACATCTAAAGAGTCTATTCAGGAACGTATGAATGCAGCGATGAGAGTTGCTCCATATAAAGATATTGATGCACCGGAAGACGCACCGCAGATTTTCAAAGATATGGTTGAATATACAGGTACTATTACAGATTCTGTAGGAGAATATTTTGACTATGATACCTGCTCTACATTAGTAGATACTTCAAGAAATGGAATTTTGAACATGATGCTGTCTGATTCCGCTGAGAATACAGCACAGACTATTCAGGCAGATATTGATGCAAACCGTCCACAGAGCTGACAGATAAAGCAAAAGGAAGGGGGGAGAGCACCCTTCCTTTTGTTTACTCAAAAATAGAAAAGAGGAGGGGTTATTTTGGAAAAAATAAGGAAAAATAAGAAAGTTATTGCGGTATTTTTGATACCTGCAGTATTGATCTATCTTTGTTTTGAATTGATACCTGTAGTTATGTCTGTCTATTTTTCATTTAATGACTGGCCTGGGCTTCAGGCGGTGCCGCTTAAATTTGTAGGATTTAAGAATTATAGTAATCTGTTCCATAATGCAGTTTTTCTTAAGTCGTTGCAGAATGTTCTTATTTACGTTGTTGTAAGTGTTATTTTGCAGGTTCCTATTGGATTTGGACTTGGATTACTGATCCATCATTTCAAAAAAGGACAGAGATTTTTTAAAGCTGCATTTTTTATTCCTATGATTTTATCAGTGACAGCAGTAGCATTGTTATGGAATTTTATTTATTTTCCTACTGACAAGGGAATTCTGAATAGTCTTCTTATTAAAATTGGACTTGGAAATTATATTCAGCAGTGGCTGGTTAATCCTAAAACTTCTTTGATATGTCTGATTGTTGTCAGTACATGGACCAGTGTAGGATATTATATGATCATTTGTTTGGCTGGTCTTACTTCTATACCGGATTCTGTTTTGGAAGCAGGAGAATTAGATGGAGCAACTGGCTGGAAAAAGATTTGGAATCTTTATATTCCAATGCTTTGGGAACCATTAAAAATGTCTACGATCATGGTGATCACTGGAGTATTAAAGATTTTTGATACTGTATACATTCTGACACCTACAGGAGGAACCAGTAACTGTACTATTGTACCAGCACTTTTAATGTATAATGAAGCTTATAGATATGGTCATTATGGAACTGGAAGTGCGATTGCTACGGTCATCTTTGTATTAAGTGCTGCTGTTTCTATTTTTAGTTTGAAACTTATGAATCAGAAAGAATCCATAGAATATTAGGGGGGATAGATCATGAAAACAAAAAAACATTCCGCAGGGTATTATATAGGATTTCTGATATTTATTATAGTTGCTTTGATCAATATTTATCCGATGGTATTTTCAATCTTCTGTTCTTTTAAAGGAAATTTGGAAATATTTTCATCATTTACTGCTTTACCTAAGAAATTACGGATAGAAAATTATTTAACTGCATGGAATGTGGGAAATATAGGAAGATATTTTTTGAATACAATTATTCTTGCAGTTGGAACTCTTGCGATATCAGGTCTTTTTGGAGCAATGGCATCGTATGTTCTGGCAAAATTTAAGTTTCGCGGAAAATCAAAAATATATTTACTGTTTATTTCAGGAATGATGATTCCTATTCAGGCGGTATTAATTCCGTTGTCTTATATTTTTGGAAAACTTGGAATTATGAATAATTATCCGGTATTGATTTTGCTTTATGCGGCGTTTTGTTTTCCAATGACAATTTTGATTCTTACTGGATTTATGAATGGAATTCCGACAGAATTAGAAGAAGCGATGGTAATTGATGGAGCAAATATTTATCAAGTATTTTTTAAGATGATTTTGCCACTGTCAGTTCCGGGAATTGTAAGTGTTTCAATTTTTAATTTTATACAGGTATGGAATAACCTGTTGTTTCCTCTTATTTTTATTTCTGATAAAGATAAAGGTACTATTTCTATGGGACTTCTTGCATTTTTTGGAGAATACAGTACAGATTATAGTTCCAGCATGGCAGGAATTTGTCTTACAACCATTCCGGTAATTATTGCGTATATTTTCTTCCAGGAAAAAATAGAGAATGGTTTAATGAGCGGAGCTGTTAAAGGGTGATAAAAAAGTTGTTGTACTTTTCATTTCCAATATGAAAAGATACAACAACTTTTTTGTATTCCTTATGTATTAATCCTCAAGCTTAATTTTCTCTTTCAGAACTACACAGCCTGCCATATCGCCAATAACGTTAACGCAGGTAGCACCCATATCGCAGAGTGTATTGATGCTGATGTAAACGCCCATAACTCCTGCAGGCAGACCTGCCATGGTTGCCAGGGCTGCGAAGGATGCGATGGCACCGCCCGGGATTCCCGGGGTTCCTACTGACAGGAGTACGTTTGCCAGAAGGATTATGATCA
>CAUCYJ010000090.1:0-10309 GCA_958446945.1 uncultured Lachnospiraceae bacterium
TTGGATATCGTATCAAAAAACTTCCCGGTGCCATTGCCGCAGTACTTGGCACGATCATTCCACCGGTAGCTATTATTTCTCTGATTTCCATCTGTTATGAACAGTTCCGTGATAATCGCATTATCGCACTGGCACTTCAAGTTATGAGAGCTGGTGTAGCAGCCGTTATTTTCGATGTTGTGATCACTCTGATTGAAAATCTGTTTCATGCAAAACAGCCGTTTCTTATCATTCTGGCTGCTGCAGCATTTACAGCTTCCTTTTTCTTTCAAGTTAGTTCCATCGTCATCATTCTGATCTGTGCAGTCATCGGACTTCTGATGACACTTCGAAAGAAATACCACACCAACACCGTTGAGAAAGGGGGAAGGGCATCATGATTTTAGCAGAACTGTACGCATGCTTTTTTCAAATCGGTCTGTTCAGCTTCGGTGGCGGCTATGCTGCAATGTCTCTCATTCAGAACCTTGTTGTCAATACCCATCACTGGCTTGCAATGGACGAGTTTGTAGATTTGATTACCATTGCAGAAATGACTCCCGGGCCCATCGCAGTAAATGCCGCAACCTTTGTAGGACAGCGTCTTGGCGGTATGACAGGCGCCATTGTCTGTACTCTTGGATGCATTACGCCATCTCTTATCATCGTACTGCTCCTGTCATGGCTGTACTGTAAATACAAGAACCTGGACATTGTTCAAGGCGTTCTTGGCGGTCTTCGTCCGGCTATTATTTCTATGATCGCAGGCGCTGCCTGTACCATTTTCATTCTTGCAGTTTTTAATTCCGACCTTGCCGGAATTCAATTAGATCATTTTCACGGAATCGAATTTCTGCTTTTTGCAGTCGGACTCTTCCTTCTCCGGAAATTCCGTCTAAATCCAATTCTCATTATTTTTGGAAGCGGTATCGCCGGAACTCTTTTATATGCAGCTGCAGATTTATTTTCTTAACTGCATTTCATTCATAAGCAAACAGGCAGAGCGCCTGCCGGAATTTATTTCATTCCGAAGCGTTCTGCCTGTTTTTTCTTTATATAATACGAACCTTATTTATTCAATCCCATTTCTTCTCTTACTTCGATGAAGCATTTTACGATGAAATCAATATCTTCTTTTGTATGGCTTGCGCAAACCTGTGTACGGATTCTTGCTTTTCCCTTCGGTACTACCGGATAAGAGAACGCTACTACATAAACACCTTTTGCTCTCATACGTTCTGCAAATTCAGCTGCTGTTACTTCATCATATAACATAACCGGTACACATGGATGTGTTCCCATGATAATATCAAATCCGTTATCTACCAGTTTCTGACGATAGTAAGCTGTTGTTTCTTCCAGATGATCGCGAAGCTCTGTACTTTCTTCTAACATATTGAACATCTCAATACTTGCACCTGCAATTGCCGGAGCAAGAGAGTTAGAGAATAAGTACGGACGGCTTCTTTGACGGAGAAGATCAATGATTTCTTTACGTCCTGATGTGTATCCGCCTGATGCTCCACCAAGCGCTTTTCCTAAAGTACCTGTGATAATGTCAACACGTCCTTCAACACCACAGTGTTCTGCTGTTCCACGTCCATGCGCTCCGACAAATCCAACTGCATGGCTGTCGTCAACCATAACAAGAGCATTATATTTGTCAGCCAGATCACAAACACCTTTTAAGTTACAAATGATACCGTCCATAGAGAACACACCATCTGTAGCGATTAATTTGATTCTTGCTCCGGCTTCATCAGCTTCTTTTAATTTTGCTTCCAGATCTTCCATGTTGTTGTTTTTGTAGCGGAAACGTTTTGCTTTACATAAACGAACACCATCGATGATAGAAGCATGGTTTAATTCATCACTGATTACAGCATCATCTGCTGTTAAGATTGTTTCAAATAATCCGCCGTTTGCATCGAAGCAGGAAGAATACAGGATTGTATCATCTGTTCCGAGGAAGCTTGAAATCTTTGCTTCCAGCTGTTTATGGATGTCCTGTGTACCACAGATGAAACGTACAGATGCAACTCCGTATCCTCTTTCATCATAAGTTCTCTTAGCAGCATCGATCAGTCTCTGATTGTCGCCAAGTCCAAGATAGTTATTTGCACACATATTAATAACTTCTCTTCCGTCTTCCAATTTTACCTTTGCGCTCTGCGGGGAAACAATCGGAGCTTCTCCTTTGAATAAACCTGCTGCTTTAATGTCTTCTACTTCTTTTGTGTAGATACTTAAAATATCGTTTTTACGTGCCATTTCGAACTCAATCCTTTCTATCTTCTGCGTCTCTTATCTCTGTTCTTAAACTTCCTGAGACTGTTCTTCTAATTGATCAAGGTCTTCCCAGTTCAGGATTACTTTTCCTGACTGTCCGGAGATCATTGCGTTAAATCCTTCTTTGTAATCCTTGATATTCAGTCTGTGTGTGATGATACCGGAAATATCAAGTCCTGCCTGAATCATTGTTGTCATCTTATACCATGTATCCCATACTTTACGTCCGTAAATACCGCGGATGTTCAGACCATTCCAGATAACTGTCTCCCAGTTGATCTGTGCATCCGGTCTCTGAAGTCCTAAAACTGCAATCTTTCCGCCGTGTTTCATGTTATCGATCATATCTCTGAAACCTGCTGCTGCTCCTGACATTTCCATTCCGACGTCAAAGCCTTCCTTCATACCGATCTCTGCCATAACATCTGTCAGTTTTTCATTTGCAAGGTTCACTGTTCTTGTTGCGCCAAGCTTCTTCGCAAGGTCAAGACGATACTGGTTGAAATCTGTGATAACAACATGTCTTGCGCCTGCAAACTTAGCAATTGCAGCTGCCATAATACCGATCGGGCCAGCTCCTGTGATCAGGACGTCCTCTCCTAATACATCATAAGAAAGTGCTGTATGTGTTGCATTTCCAAATGGATCAAAAATTGCATACATTTCTTCCGGAATTTCAGGATTTGTCGGCCATACGTTAGATGCCGGGATCACAAGATATTCTGCAAATGCACCGTCGCGGTTTACGCCAACACCTTTTGCATCTTTACAGTTCTCTTTGTGTCCTTCCAGACAGTTACGGCATTGTCCGCATACAATGTGTCCTTCACCAGATACGATATCGCCGATCTTAAAGCCCTGTACGCCAGATCCCATCTCTACGATCTCTCCAACATATTCATGTCCGGCTGTCTGTCCTACTGCAATTGTATGCTGTGCCCACTCATTCCACTGATAGATATGTACGTCTGTTCCGCAGATTGCTGTCTTATGGATCTTAATCTTCACATCATTTGTACCTACTTCCGGAACCGGTACTTTCTTTAATGCTAATCCCGGGGCTGCTTCAGCTTTTACAAGTGCCCACATTGTGTTCTGTTCGCTCATGATAATCTCTCCTGTTCTTATGAATTATCTATTGTTTCATTTGACTTCATCATAACTCATTCTACCGGAAATTTCAAGCATTTTCTTCTTTCTCACACGAACATTTTTATATAAATGTTTTTGTACTACGTACACGAACGGATGTCTGTCACAGAAAATCATATTTGACTTTCCAAAAGAAAAATGCTATTCTGATGCTTGAGAATTTAATGTATTCAGGTGCTTATTCTGCCTCTGGACCGGAATAAGATAATAGGGAAATGAGTGCAACTCTCATACGGTCCCGCCGCTGTGACGCAGGAAGCTTTGCATTTGCCACTGGTGCTGTTTCTATATTTATTAAGGTAAGAAACATTTCGGGAAGGCGCATTGCTGCAGATGCTGTTTCTATATTTACTTAAGAAACTTCTGCATCCTACTGCCAAGTCAGAAGACCTGCCTGTATCTGCATGTGCATCGAATTGTTACGAGAGATAACAATCCGGCGTTAAATGAAGTCTTTTGGGACTTCTGCTTTTTGTGTGCCCGGATATTTTGTCGGGCTTTTTTTCTTTTTTAATTATTTTTAACAACCGGCAAATCTTCCACACAGCCAGAAAGTATCTCCTAATATTATTTTAAGGAGGTTTCACTATGAAACAACGTATTAACAAACGCATGTTGCTGCTGTCTATTCTTGCCTGTTCTTTTCTGGCAGCGCCGACAGCAAATGCCATGCACATCATGGAAGGGTATCTCCCGGCAGGTTACTGTATTGCATGGGGTGCCATCTGCCTTCCAGTGCTATTCTTCGGATTTCGTTCCATTCAGAACTGTATCCGCAATAACCGCCGTGCGCTGACACTGCTTGCCATGTCCGGCGCATTTATCTTCGTGATCTCATCACTGAAGATTCCGTCTCTATCCGGAAGTTGTTCCCATATGACAGGGACCGGTCTCGGTGCAATTTTATTCGGTCCTTCCGCAGTCAGTATTCTTGGCCTGATTGTTCTTTTATTTCAGGCGCTTCTTCTCGCCCACGGCGGACTGACTACACTTGGGGCAAATACATTCTCCATGGCTATCGCAGGACCATTTGTGTCCTATGGCATTTTTCAGCTCTGCAAGAAAACAAAGCTCAATCATCGTGTAAGCATTTTCCTTGCAGCTTTTTTCGGTGATCTCTTTACTTACTGTATTACCAGTTTCCAACTTGCTCTTGCATATCCGTCTGCCGAAGGCGGTATCATGGCCTCTGCTGTGAAATTCTTAGGAGTATTCGCTCCAACACAGCTGCCGCTTGCAATCATTGAGGGAATTCTGACGGTAGTTGTTATGATCGGACTGGAAACTTATGCCAAACCTGAGCTTCGCACTCTCGGTTTTCTGAAAGGAGGAACTTCTCATGTCGAAAACAACTAAAAAAGTACTGTTACTTCTTCTCCTAGTCGTTGTCATTGCAGTGCTTCCTCTCATTCTTAATAGGAATGCAGAATTTGGCGGTTCAGATGACGCTGGAAGTGTTATGGTAGAGGAAATCAACGGTTCTTCTTATGAACCATGGTTTACTCCTGTCCTGGAATCCATGCTTGGCGGTGAACTCCCTGGTGAGATTGAAAGCCTGATTTTCTGCCTGCAGACAGGAATCGGTGTAGGTGTTTTTGCTTTCTTCATGGGAAGATTCGTAGAGCGCAGGAAATGGATGCGGGATGATGATTGATACGCTATGCTATTACTCCCATCTGCGAAATGTCAATACATCGTTAAAGCTTTTTGCTTCTGTCATAAGCCTTATCCTTTGTATTGCCAGTCGCTCTGTACTGATTGCAATGATAACTTTTTCCGCAGCCACAGTGCTTACTGTGGTTTGCGGAAAAATCAGCCTTTGCAAGTATTTAAAGCTGCTTCGCATCCCGCTTGTGTTTCTTTTTATCGGAACATTAACCATCATTATTAATGTTTCTCACACGCCAATGGATGCCTTTGCTATTTCTATCGGTTCATTTTATCTGACGGGTTCTGTGACTGATGTTTTCTTTTGCCTCCGGCTGATCTGCACTGCTTTTGCCAGCGTCAGCTGCCTTTACTTTCTTGCTCTTAGCACTCCTGTCACAGATTTGGTACTGGCACTTCGCCGATTCCACATTCCACCGTTACTAATTGAACTGATGATTTTAATCTACCGCTTTATTTTCTTATTACAGGAGATTGCACATCAGATTTCAGTCGCTCAAAAATCCCGGCTTGGAAACTGCAATTACCGTACTGCTATCCGCTCCTTCGGGGCATTGCTCTCAGCACTTTTTATTCGCAGTGTACGCCAATCCAGTATTCTGTTTGATGCACTGGAAGCCAGAGGATATCACGGTGAGATACAGGTGCTGGAAGAAGTGGTTCCTCCCCGTCGCCATGAAATCTTTCTTTTTATCATATTCGAACTGTCACTCATCCTGCTATGGATGTTGGAAATACTGTTATGGAGGTAACGATTTATGCAGCATAAGGTATCTGAAACTTCAGCAGAAAAAGATCCGAAACAAAATGATTGCCTTATTCGGGCAGAACATTTATTCTATTCATATGACGATGGCAAAAGCTGCTCTCTCAATGATGTTTCGTTGGAAATCCACTCCGGTCGGAAGATTGCCTTTCTTGGAGCCAATGGCGCTGGAAAATCTACGTTCTTTCTCTGTCTGAACGGTATTTTAAAACCAACAAAAGGGCAACTGTTTTTCCGTGGCACGCCCTACTCCTATAAACAGAAAGATTTACTGAAGCTTCGTCAGAAAGTGGGGATCGTATTTCAAAACCCGGATGACCAGCTCTTTTCTGCCAGTGTTTGTCAGGAAATCTCCTTCGGACTATTTAATCTCGGATTAACTGCCGCAGAAGTACAAACACTTGTAAATCAAATCATTGATTATATGGGGCTTCGCTCCTGTTGTCACAAGCCGGTTCATATATTAAGCGGAGGTCAGAAAAAGCAAGTATCCATCGCAGATATTCTTGTTATGAAACCGGAACTCATCATTCTTGATGAGCCTGTTTCTTCTCTTGATCCAAAACATACCGATCTTGTAAATGATTTGATTGACCAAATGACTCTGGACGGTATGACTGTACTACAATCCACTCATGATGTGGACTATGCGCTTCGCTGGGCAGATGAAGTCATCCTTTTTCACGAAGGGCGTATCCTGGCACACACAGATCCTGTTACACTTTTCTGCAACGAAGCGCTGCTTACAAAAGCAAATTTGAAACAGCCCGATTGTCTGAAATTGTTTTTCAGCCTTTGCCGCAAAAAAATCCTGTCAGATACACTTCCGGTCCCGCGTACTTTACAGACATTGGAACATTATCTGGAACAAATGATAGAAAGGAATGAAACTGAATGAAAACAGAACAAAAGAAAGCATTACTCGTTGTCAGCTTTGGAACAAGTTACGCCGATACTCGAAAAAAGAATATTGAACATGTAGAATCCGTCCTCAAAAATGTATTTCCTGATCGCTGTTTCTATCATGCTTACACAAGCCAAATGATTCTTGATAAGCTTCGGAACAGAGATCATATTTTCATTCCCAATGTAAACGAAGCAATGGAACAAATGCATTCAGACGGTATTATGGATGTTCTTGTACAGCCGACTCATATTATGAACGGCATTGAAAATGATATGATGCGAGAAACAATTTTAAGCTTTTCTTCGCAGTTTCAGAAACTTCAGATTGGTGCTCCTCTCCTGAACACAACACAAGATCAGTTTGCAGTAATCCAGGCAATGACAAAAGAACTCCCTCAGCTATCGGAAACAGAAGCAATTGTTCTAATGGGGCACGGCACGACACACTATGCCAACAGCATTTATGCTGCTCTTGATTATGCCTTTAAGCAGAGTGGATTTCCTCATATTCATGTAGGCACTGTGGAAGCATATCCTGGTCTTTGGGAAATCATTTCTGCTTTGAAAGCCAATCACACTTCCCACGTCTATCTTGCTCCCTTTATGCTTGTGGCAGGAGACCATGCCACCAATGATCTGGCCGGCGAAGAGGAAGATTCCTGGAAAAGTATTTTAGAAACAAATGGATTTACAACAGAATGTATTTTAAAAGGTCTCGGAGAATATGAAGGGATCTGTGAACTTTATACACAACATGCAAAAGCGGCCGGACATTAGTCCCGGCCGCCTGCCATATACAAAAGCGCGTTTACAATCGCAGCAGCAATATTACTGCCGCCCTTTCTTCCCTTTGCCACAATATACGGAACCGGCGCTTCCATAATTAATTCTTTCGCCGCCACCACATTAACAAATCCAACCGGTACTCCTATCACAAGTGCCGGAGTAATCTTTCCTTCCCGGATCAACTCATCGAGACGCACAAGCGCTGTCGGTGCATTTCCAACTGCGATCACAACTGCACGTCCGGAATTGTTTGCAAACTGTGCTGCCTTATCCATGCTTGCTACAGCTCTGGTAGTCTGATTTTCCTTTGCAAGCATTGCCACATCTTCATCCGCCATAAAGCAGCTGACCGTACAATTCATTTTCTGCAATGCTCTTTTATTTACACCGGATTTTCCCATGTTCGTATCTGTTATAAAATCTACACCATCCTGAACAATCTTCTCAATAATCTGCTGTACTGCTCCTTCTGAGAACGCCAGATTGTCTGCATACTCAAAATCAGCGCTTGTATGAATGCATCTCTTAATAATCGGTTCTTCCCACGGTGAAAAAACACGTTCACCCAGCTCTTCGCTAATCATCTCAAAACTTCGTTTTTCAATTTCTTCCGGAAGTACCTGCTCCAATTGTTCCTTCATACGCTTCCCCCTGTTCCAACATTTCATAAATCGCTTTCATATCCAAATGCCGACGCATCTGTGCAGCAAGCTTTGTATACTGTTCTTCCTTATATTTCTTAAAATCCTGCACGCCCAATGTCTCTACGGCAATCCCTCTTGCTCTTGCCAATTCTCCAAGAAGCGCTCCTGCCGTTTCTTCCCGGTCAAACACACCGTGGACATAGGTTCCCATAATCTGCTCTTTACAAACGCCCAGAAGTGTTCCCGTTTCCCGGTTTTTCCACCTTGACACCACTTCTTCTGCTTCATCTTCCAACAATACCGACTGTCCCATATGAATTTCATATCCTTCAAACGGTTTCCCGGATAATCCCTCATATGAACCGAATAACTTCGGAAAACAATCCAGCACTCTGGTACGTGATTTCTCTGCAGAAAATGCTGTCCTGATCGGAAGCAGCTCCATTCCCCGCATGGTCTTTAAAGCTGTCTCATCTTCCTGCTCATGCTCCGCTGATTCACAGCCAATCTCATCGGTAATCTCCATACCGAGCATCTGAAATCCTCCACAGATTCCAAACAGAAATGTTCCTCTGGAAACCGCCTTTTTTACTGCGGTTTCTATCCCGGACTCCCGCATCCATTTCAAATCACGAATCGTATTTTTACTGCCCGGCAAAATAATCAATGCCGGATTCCCAAGTTCCTCCGCTCTTCCGATATAACGGACAGATACTCCATTCAGATGCTCCAGCGGAGCCAGATCCGTATAGTTGGAAATTCTCGGAAAACGAACTACTGCAATATCAATCTCTTTCGCTCCCCGGTGTCCTTCCAGGCGCTCCGAGAGGCTGTCTTCTTCCTCAATGTCTACATCCATATAAGGAATTGTCCCAATCACTCGCTTATGCGTCTTTTCTTCCAGCATCTCAATGCCCGGATCAAGAATGGATTTGTCTCCGCGAAACTTATTAATAATCAATCCTTTGATCAGCTGCCTCTCTTCTTCTTCCAAAAGCTCTACCGTTCCGTAAAGCTGGGCAAACACCCCGCCCCGGTCAATATCTCCGGCCAAAATTACCGGTGCATGGAGAAGCTTTGCCAGTCCCATATTAACAATATCATTTTCTTTTAAGTTAATTTCTGCCGGACTTCCGGCTCCTTCAACTACAATAATATCATACATTTTGTCAAGCATTTCAAATGCACGCAGCACTTCCGGTATGAGTTCTTTCTTATAAGCAAAGTAATCTCTTGCTTTCATATTTCCGATTACTTCTCCGTTGACGATAACTTGAGAACCCACATCATTTGTCGGCTTCAACAGAATCGGATTCATATACACGCTCGGTTCAATCCCTGCTGCCTCTGCCTGTACCGCCTGCGCCCGGCCCATTTCCAGGCCATCCGATGTCACATAGGAATTCAGAGCCATATTCTGCGATTTGAACGGCGCTGCCCGATATCCATCTTCCCGGAAGATTCTAAGAAGTCCGGCTGTCAGAAGACTTTTTCCCGCTCCCGACATCGTCCCCTGAATCATAATTACTCTCGCCATGTTTTCTTTGTCCCCTCTGTTACCATATAGGCATGAAGCACTTTCAACAGCTGCGTGTTAAATTTTCGTTTTTTTAGACCAATCCGGTAATAGCCTTCTCTCATTCCGCGGAAGCTTCCTGCATCCCGAATCAGAATCCCCTTCTCCATACAGACTTCCTGAAGCCCTTGCGGTCCGCGAAACAAAATGAAATTGGTCTTAGATGGAATCACTTCAAATCCAATCTTCTCCAGCTGATCTTCCATCCATTCTCTTTCATTATAGATAAACGTTTTTGTTTCTTTTAAATACTCAATTTCTTTCATAGCCGCCACACCGGCATACTGTGCCGGAACAGAGACGTTCCACGGCGGCATGGCAAGACGGATTTTCTCCATCAGGTCTGTATCTTCTGACACTGCATAACCGAGACGAAGTCCCGGCATGGCAAATGTTTTTGTAAATGCCCTTAAAATCACAAGATGTCGGAAACCTTTATGATTCCACATATAAGAATGATCCGCTTCTTTTTTCACAAAACTCATAAAGCATTCGTCAATCATAAAGGTAATGGACTTTCTTTCTCAAAGCTCGATCATTTCC
>CAUCYJ010000091.1:0-10211 GCA_958446945.1 uncultured Lachnospiraceae bacterium
GATGTAATTTGGAATTGTTTAGAGAGATTAGAAGGTTCTGGAACTATCGGGAACAGCTTGGAATGTTCGCATTTATGACAAATCTGTTTGGTAATGTGCTGATTTTTGTTCCATTTGGATTTTTTCTTCCGATGGCAAGCCGTTACCGAAGTCTGTTAGGAACACTGTTCTACAGTCTTGGATTAAGCTTTGGAGTAGAGATTTTTCAGTTGATTACGAAGGTTGGCAGTCTGGATGTAGATGACATGCTGCTGAATACAATCGGAGGTATCGTAGGATACCTCCTCTTTCTAATCTGTAATGGAGTAAGGAGACGATGGATTGCGAATGAAAACAGAAAGAGAAAAAGATAGAATCAAAGAGCGGAGAAAGAAGGGAGCCCGCAAATACGGACAATCTAAATTAAAAGAGGCGCGAAAAGGAGTCTGGTCCTGCGGCTTGGCAGTTGTAATTTTTCTTGTGATTGCAGGAATGCTGTTATTGGCATATTTGAGTCGGGGAAAGACGGCTGCCTATATTGGCGGGCTTGGAATGAGTGCTATGATCTTTTCATGGATTGGATTTTTTATGGCTTTAAGAGGGTTTAAAGAGCCGGACAGAAATCATGTAACATGCAGAATCGGAGTTGTCTGCCATATGATATTTATTGCAGGGCTGACCGGAATATTTTTCAGGGGGTTATTATAAATGCGTGAAAAAGAATGGAAAATAGAAGAAAATCTGGAAGCAAAAGAGCGCTATGAACTCTCGATCGAGCGGCTAAGGCAGATTGGGAAGGAAGAGACAACGAAAGAGCCGTATCGAACGTATTTTCAAAAAACGGCTGCATTTCTTCTTATGATTGAAGAGGTAAGAAATCGTCTGTCGCATGGCGAACAATTGACAATAGAGGAACTTCAAAGAGAAAACCAAAGATTGTATGAAGATATTCTGCCGGAACAGTATAATAGCAGTTATGCAAATCCGGCATATGCTGTGGAGATGCTGGGGGATACATTTGGTCAGTTATTAAGTGCAGTGTACACAGAGCTGCGGGCGGAAATTGCGTATGTATTTGAAGATCGTCTGTTGTATCTTACCGTATTAAATGAACTGTTTGTGGAAATTTATAATTGTTTCGAGGAGACAGAAGAACCGGAGTATGAACAGATCAGAGAAATCTTTTACTGGTTTGCAAGTGATTATTGCGATGTGTTTTCAGCAGATGCGATTACAAGCCGGTTTGTACCGGAGTATGGCTGTCTGAGAGATGTGGTAACAGACAGTGATCTGACAGATCTTCGTTATTTATATCAGTATGGAGAATATATTACAGATACGGAACTGCAGATGGCAGAATTTATGAATCGTCTTCCGGAAGAAACGATTGTTAAAATTGCAGATAACTGTACAAATGGACTGGCAAGAGGATTTCGGGTTGGAGGAAAGGATATTTCCAAAAAGCATGTGGTAGATCTAGAATTCCGGGTAGGGTTTGAGCGGGCAGCTCGCAAAATCATTGAGAATTTTAGAAAGATGGATATTGAGGTATCGGTTTTTCGTTCCGGCGTAAGCATTTTGGCAGGAAGATCTGCAATGCGGAGCGGTTTTTACGGGGCTGTGCCGAATCCACAGTATGAATTCGATCACAGAAATGATATCGGACTGATATTTGATAAGAAGTTTGCTGAGAGAAAACTTGATGTAGAAAAGAATGCTTTTGAGAAGATCCGTGAGACTGCAGGGCAGTTTGCAGGTCCGGCATTGATTGAACTGTTTGGTCAGGAAGGATTTTCGCCGGAGAAAAATGATGCGGCAGTTAACCTGACAAAGAAGCAGGAAGAACTTGTAAATCTGTTCGCAGGGAAACGCAGTCAGATGTTCCAGCAGTATACAAAAGGTGATGAGAGATGTTTTACGATTATTTCTTATCCATGCCCGGAAATCGGAGAAAACTTCCCTGAAATTTTTGATGAAGTTGTGAAGATTAATACGCTCGATCCGGAAGTATATGAGAGAATCCAGCAGCATATTATTGATGCCCTTGATCAGGGAGAGTATGCACAAATCTGTGGAAAAGGAAACAATAAGACGAATTTGAGGGTGAAACTGCACCCGCTTCAGGATCCGCAGAAGGAGACAAAGTTTGAAAACTGTTCAGCAGATGTAAATATTCCGGCAGGAGAGGTGTTTACATCTCCGGTATTGGAAGGAACCGAGGGAACACTTTTTGTCAGTGAAGTATATCTTCATCAGATGGCATACCGTAATCTGGAAATTCATTTTCAGGATGGCTGCATTACAGATTATACATGCAGTAATTTTGATACAGAAGAAGATAATAAGCAGTACATATTTGAAAATATTCTTTATCGCCACGAGACACTTCCGATTGGTGAATTTGCTATCGGAACAAATACGACTGCTTATGCGGCTGCGGAAAAATACGGTATTGCCGATAAATATACAATTCTCATTGCAGAGAAAACGGGTCCGCATTTTGCAGTAGGCGATACATGTTATTCCTGGAGTGAGGACTTAAAAGTATATAATCCAGACGGAAAAGAAATTATTGCGAAAGATAATTCGATTTCGATCAAGCGCAGAGAGGATGTATCAAAAGCATATTTCCAGTGCCATACAGATATTACGATTCCATATAAAGAATTGGCTGAGATCAGCGCGGTAAAGGCAAATGGTGAGAAGATTATGATTATTCAGGACGGTCACTTTGTCCTTCCTGGTACAGAAGAATTAAATGAACCGCTGAAAGAATTGGAAGAATCATATTTATAAGTAAAACAAAATAAAAGAAAAATATTTATAAGCATATATTATATATGATTATTAGAAAAAGCCATAGGTGCAAAGCTTCGGGAGGATTGACAGGCAATTGACGCATTTAGTACAATAGCATTAGATTCAAACACGAAATTCAAATAAGAGATTCAGTGAGAGAAAGGATGGACAAGATGGCAAAAGTAGGAATTGTGATGGGCAGTGATTCTGACCTGAAAGTAATGAGCAAGGCAGCAAAGATGCTGGAAAAATTCGGAATTGATTATGAGATGACAATCATTTCTGCACACCGTGAGCCGGATGTGTTTTTTGAGTGGGCAAAGGGAGCAGAGGACAGAGGAATTAAGGTAATCATTGCAGGAGCTGGAATGGCGGCACATCTTCCGGGAATGTGTGCAGCGCTTTTCCCGATGCCGGTTGTCGGAGTACCTCTTTCTGGAAGCAAATTAGACGGTATGGATGCGGTGTTCTCTATTATGCAGATGCCGCCAGGAGTACCGGTTGCAACAGTTGCAATTGATGGTGGAATGAATGCAGCTCTCGTTGCAGCAAAGATTCTTGCGGTATCTGATGCGGAATTGTTAAAGAAGCTGAAAGCATATACGGTAGAAATGAAAGAAGCAGTGCAGGCGAAAGCCGCACGTCTTGATGAAGTAGGTTACGAGGCGTATTAGGAGGAGAAAAGGCATGGGTATGGATTATAAACAGTCAGGCGTAGACATTGAAGCAGGATATAAATCTGTTGAACTGATGAAGGAGCATGTAAAGAAAACAATGCGTCCGGAGGTACTTGGTGGACTGGGAGGATTTTCCGGTGCATTTTCTCTGGCAAAGATTAAAGAAATGGAAGAACCTGTACTTCTTTCCGGAACAGATGGATGTGGTACAAAAGTAAAACTTGCTATGATTATGGATAAGCACGATACAATTGGTATTGATGCAGTTGCAATGTGTGTCAATGATATTGCATGTGCAGGTGGAGAGCCATTGTTCTTCCTTGATTATATTGCATGTGGAAAGAATTACCCGGAAAAGATTGCAGCAATCGTAAGCGGTGTGGCGGAAGGATGCCTTCAGTCAGAAGCAGCGCTGATTGGCGGTGAGACAGCAGAGCATCCGGGACTGATGCCGGAAGACGATTATGACCTTGCCGGTTTTGCAGTTGGCGTGTGTGATAAAAAAGATATGATCACAGGCGAGCATCTAAAAGCAGGAGATGTTCTGATTGGTATGGCATCTTCCGGCGTACATAGCAACGGATTTTCTCTTGTAAGAAAAGTATTCGAGATGACAAAAGAATCTCTTGATACACAGTACGATTGTCTTGGATGTACACTTGGAGAGGCGCTTCTTGCTCCGACGAGAATTTATGTAAAAGCATTAAAGAGCATTAAAGAAGCCGGCGTGACAGTGAAGGCCTGCAGCCATATTACAGGAGGCGGTTTCTATGAAAATATTCCGAGAATGCTGATTGAGGGAACACATGCGGTCATTGAGAAGAACAGCTATCCGGTACCGCCAATCTTTGGACTTCTTGCTGAGAAAGGCGAGATTGCAGAACAGATGATGTACAATACATTTAATATGGGACTTGGAATGGTACTTGCTGTAGATGCTGCTGACGTGGACAAGACAATGGAGGCAATTAAGGCAGCCGGAGACGCTCCATATGTAGTAGGATGTATTGAAGCAGGAGAAAAAGGAGTTACTTTATGTTAAGAACACTTGTGCTTGTATCAGGAGGCGGAACGAATCTTCAGGCAATTCTGGACGCGGTAGATCAGCAGATGATTACAAATACAGAAATCGTAGGTGTAATCAGCAATAATAAAAGTGCATATGCCTTGACACGCGCGGAACAAAAAGGAATTCATAATGAATGTATTTCTCCGAAAAGTTACGAGACAAGAGATGCCTTTAATGAAGCATTTCTTCAGAAAATAGATGAACTTCATCCGGATTTGATCGTGCTGGCAGGTTTTCTTGTTGTGATTCCGGAGAGGATGATCCAAAAATACAGAAACCGTATTATCAATATTCATCCGTCATTGATTCCGTCATTCTGTGGGACTGGTTTTTACGGATTAAAAGTACATGAAGGCGCACTGGCGCGTGGTGTGAAAGTGACGGGAGCTACCGTTCATTTTGTAGATGAAGGGACAGATACGGGACCGATCATTCTTCAGAAGTCAGTTATGGTGGCGGAAGATGATACGCCAGAGACGTTGCAGCAACGTGTGATGGAAGAAGCAGAATGGAAGATCCTTCCGGAAGCGATTAACTTGATTGCTAATGGAAGAATCACGATTGAAGATCATAAAGTAAAGATTTCATAAATAAAATGGGAAGGCGCACGCCGATGAGAGGACGTGAGTCTTCCCAACTGTGCTTATAAGGAGGAAACAAAGATGAAAGTATTGATTGTAGGAAGCGGTGGAAGAGAACATGCGATTGCATGGAGTGTTGCTAAGAGTCCAAAAGTAGAAAAGATTTATTGTGCACCGGGAAATGCAGGAATTGCAGAATTTGCAGAATGTGTAAATATTGGCGCAATGGAATTTGAAAAACTGGCTGCATTTGCGAAAGAGCATGAGGTAGATTTTACAATTGTAGGAATGGACGATCCGCTTGTAGGCGGAATTGTTGATGTATTTGAAGCAGAAGGGCTGCGGATATTCGGACCGCGCAAAAATGCTGCGATTTTAGAAGGGTCAAAGGGATTTTCAAAAGATCTGATGAAGAAGTACCATATTCCGACGGCAGATTATGAGACATTTACAGATGCAGATGCGGCGCTTGCATATCTGGAAACAGCAAAAATGCCAATCGTTTTAAAAGCGGATGGTCTTGCACTTGGAAAAGGGGTTCTGATCTGCCAGACGCTGGAAGAGGCAAAAGAAGGCGTGAAAGAAATCATGCAGGATAAGAAATTTGGTACTGCCGGAAACACAATGGTTGTGGAAGAGTTTATGACAGGAAGAGAAGTTTCCGTACTTTCTTTTGTGGATGGGAAAACAATTCGTACAATGACAAGTGCACAGGATCATAAACGTGCAGGAGACGGAGATACCGGATTAAATACAGGAGGTATGGGGACATTTTCTCCGAGTCCGTTCTATACAAAAGAAGTGGAAGCGTTTTGTCAGGCACACATTTTCCAGGCAACAGTAGATGCAATGCGCGAAGAAGGACGTGAATTTAAGGGAATTATCTTTTTTGGTCTGATGCTTACAGAAGAAGGACCAAAGGTACTGGAATATAATGCACGTTTTGGAGATCCGGAGACTCAGGTTGTGCTTCCACGTATGAAAACAGATATTATTGAAGTGATGGAAGCCTGTGTAGATGGAACATTGGATCAGATTCAGCTGGAATTTGAAGAAAATGCAGCAGTCTGTGTTGTACTTGCTTCTGATGGATATCCTCTTGCTTATGATAAGGGACTGCCGATTACAGGTCTGGATGAATTTAAAAAACACGAAGGATATTATTGTTTCCATGCTGGAACAAAATTTAATGAAAAGGGTGAGCTGGTTACAAATGGCGGACGTGTACTTGGAGTGACTGCGAAAGGTGCAGATTTGAAGGAAGCACGTGCAAATGCATACAAGGCAACAGAATGGGTAAATTTTGCGAATAAATATATGCGCCATGATATCGGCAAAGCGATTGATGAGGCATAAATTTCTGTGAGGGAAAAGAAAATTTAAATCTTGTAAATAAGCGCACAGTGTTATAATATAAATATAACACTGTGCGTTTTGCGTTGTGAAAAACATTTTTCGATGTCACATATGAAAAAGGGAAGATCCCAGTAAGGTTTTCGTATACAAAAGAAGGGGTGAAACAAATGTTCATCGAGATTGATTTTAACAGTGATGAAGCAATCTATATTCAGCTTCGTAATCAGATTGTTATGGGGATTGCAACATCTGCGCTTCAGGAGGGAGAAGCACTTCCGTCCGTCCGTCAGTTGGCGGATCATATCGGCATTAATATGCATACGGTAAATAAGGCATATACGGTATTAAAGCAGGAAGGATTTATTCAGCTTGACCGGAGACGGGGAGCTGTGATCGCGGTAGATGTAGATAAATTGGAAGCGATTGAAGATATGAGGGGAAAACTAAAAGTAATTCTTGCAAAAGCAAGATGTAAAAATATCAGCAGAGAAGAAGTACATGAGCTGATAGATGAGATATTTGACGAATATAAGTAGAGCAGGAGGGAATCGATGGAGTTTACAAGACAGGCAGAAGAGGTGTTGAAAGAAGCCAGAAAACAGGCCAGACAGTCAGGTCATCCATATATAGGAACGGAACATTTGCTGCTGGGATTAAGCCATGTGATCACAGGTGTGGCGGGACAGGTGCTTGCAGCAAATAAGGTTAAGGACGAAGAAATCCACAAGATAATCGATCAGCTTGTAACAACTGTGGGAGATTATAAAGATGAGACAAATAAACCGGGAATTAGTCCGCGGTTAGAATGTATTTTAGAAGAAAGTAAGATGGAAGCACAGAAACTTCAGTCTGAAAAAGCGGGAACAGAACATATGCTTCTTGCGCTTGTTCTGGATGTAGATTGCGTGGCATCCAGAATTCTTACTACGCTTGGCATTAGTCTAAAGAAAGTGCTTCAAGATGTATTGACGGCAATTGGGGAAGATCCGAGAACCTATCTGGAAGAGAAGAATGATCCGGGGGCAGATGGTGTTCTTACACAGTATAGTACAGATTTAACGGCGGAGGCAGCAGATGGGAAATTAGATCCGGTCATCGGACGGGAGGAAGAGATTGAACGTCTAATGCAGATTCTGAGTCGGAGAACGAAGAATAATCCATGTCTGATCGGAGAGCCGGGTGTTGGGAAAACAGCAGTAATTGAAGGTCTGGCAGAGCGGATCGCGGAGGGGCTTGTCCCGGATGGAATGAAGCAGAAGAGGATTATGACGTTGGATTTGTCTGCGTTGATCGCTGGCTCGAAATATCGTGGAGAATTTGAAGAACGAATGAAGCGTCTGCTTAGAGAAGTAAAATATGCGGGAAATGTTATTCTGTTTTTAGATGAGGTACACACAATTATTGGAGCAGGAGGAGCCGAAGGCGCTATGGATGCGTCAAATATTCTGAAGCCGTCTCTGGCACGCGGCGATCTGCAATTGATTGGAGCAACAACGATTGCAGAGTATCGAAAATATATTGAGAAAGATGCGGCTTTGGAACGGCGTTTTCAGCCGGTAATGGTGGAAGAACCATCTCAGGAAGAATGTATGAAGATTCTGAAAGGAATTGTATCTAAATATGAAACGCATCATCATGTCAGTGTTACAGAAGAGGCGCTTCAAGCGGCAGTACAACTTTCTGCACGCTATATCAATGACCGGAATCTTCCGGATAAGGCAATTGATATTATTGACGAGGCCTGCTCTAAAGTGAGTTTAGGAGGATTCAAAGTTCCGGAAAATATTGGAAAGATGGAAGAAGCGCTTCAGATTCTTGCAGCAGAAAAAGAAAGCTGTATTAAAAGTGGAAATATTGAGCGCGCGTCTTCTATTCACCATGAGCAGGAAGAGATGATAAAAAAACTGGAACAGATGAAAAAGCGTGCTAGTCAGGGAAATAGAAGAAAGCAGTTGAGTGTCACAGAGAATGATATTGCGTCGGTTGTATCCGCATGGACGAAAATTCCGCTGTCAAAATTAAAAGAATCTGAGAGTACAAAGTTAAGAAAATTAGAGCAGACACTCCATAAGCGTGTTGTGGGGCAGGAAGAAGCAGTAACGGCTGTGGCAAAGGCGGTAAGAAGAGGCCGGGTTGGGCTGAAAGATCCAAAAAGACCGATTGGTTCGTTCCTGTTTCTCGGACCGACGGGTGTCGGCAAAACAGAACTTTCAAAGGCATTGGCAGAAGCGCTGTTTGGCGATGAAGAAGCAATGATCCGAATTGATATGTCTGAGTATATGGAGAAACATAGTGTATCTAAGATGATCGGCTCTCCTCCGGGATATGTCGGACATGAAGACGGCGGTCAGCTGAGCGAGAAAGTGCGGCGTAATCCATATTCAGTAATCTTGTTTGATGAGATTGAAAAAGCGCATCCGGATGTATTTAACATTCTGCTTCAGGTATTGGATGACGGACATATTACGGATTCACAGGGAAGAAAGGTAGATTTTAGGAATACAGTCATTATTATGACATCGAACGCAGGAGCCAAGTCTATCATTGAACCGAAAAAACTTGGTTTTATCGTAAATGAAGATGAGGCAGCTGATTATAAGAAAATGAAATCTAATGTCATGGAAGAAGTAAAACAGTTATTCCGCCCAGAATTTTTGAACAGGATTGATGAGATTATTGTATTCCACGCATTGAATAAAGATCATATGAAGAAGATTACCGGTTTAATGTGTCGTGAATTTGCAAAGCGTGCGAAAGAATATCTTCAGATTGAGCTTCACATTCGCGATAGTGTGAAACAGTATATTGTTGAGAAAGGAACTGACCGGAAGTTTGGCGCAAGACCGCTTCGCCGCGCAGTACAGACGTATCTGGAAGATAAGATGGCGGAGGAAATTCTTGACCAGCATATTCAATCCGGAATGGATGTGGATGTGACAGTTGCAAAAGGCGAGATAAAATTTATTCCAAAGAACATAAAAAACTAGCAAAACAGAATATTTTATTATATAATAACGGTATAAAAAAGCAGTATGACAGGCGCAAAAGCGCTAACGTACAATAGGAGGAAGTAAAATGGCTGCAGTCAAAGAACTATTAAGAATAGAAGCTGATGGAGGACTTAGCTTTGGAGATTATACATTAGACTCCAAGACAAAACTGGATGGTTTTGAATATCAGGGAGATTTATATAAAGTCAAGACATTTCAGGAAATTACAAAGCTTGAAAAGAACGGTATGTTTGTATATGAATCCGTTCCGGGTACAGCGGTAGAGAACCTGAAAGTAACAGAGAATACAATCGTATTTCAGGTTTCCGGTTCGAAGGATGCACAGTTTACACTGGAGCTTGAACCGGAGCAGGAATATACAGTATATATGGACGATGTGAATGTCGGAAAGATGACAACAAACCTGAGCGGAAAGCTAAGTGTCAGTGCAGAATTATCTGAGACAAAGGCAGTTTGCGTAAAGATTGTAAGAGATTAGTAAAAGAACGGAACAGAGTAAGAAAGAGGCTGCAGATTTCTGCAGCCTTATTTTGAATTTGGAGGAATATATGGCGAAAGGAAAGAAAAGTGTATTTTTCTGTCAGAACTGTGGGTATGAATCTGCAAAATGGTCCGGTCAGTGTCCGGCATGCAAAGAGTGGAATACGTTTGTAGAAGAACCGATGGAAGGAAATAAAACAGTTTCCACAGTGCGGGCAGCAAAATCAGCAAAGATTGTGACACTTCGTGATGTTTCGGT
>CAUCYJ010000092.1:0-10188 GCA_958446945.1 uncultured Lachnospiraceae bacterium
ATTTTCCTCTCTTTTACGCTTCTTTTGCTTCTAAAATGGAAATGCGTTTATAAGTATCAATCAATTCTACTGCCAGAATCTTACATGTCTCTGCTGCCATTAACTGGTCTTCTGCATGAATCAGCAGTAAATTCGGTGTCTCTGTCATATCTCCGGCAGCTTCCTTCTGGATTAGATCTGCATGTGCTTTATGTGCCTGCAAAAATACATTGCTTCCTTCTTTGATCATCTTCTCTGCTTCTTCATAGTTCCCTGCCTTTGCTGTGTGGATTGCTCCCATATACGCGCTTTTTGCCTCTCCTGCAAAAGAAATGATCTGAAAACAAATAAGTTCCAGTCCTTCCATTTTCCATCCTCCTCTCTTCCGCTTTTTAACTCTTTCTTAAAGTATAACTCATATTCATTTATTATCTTCCACTTCTTCTTCCTAGTATTAGGAAATACGCTGCAATTTAGGAAAAGGATATATTTACAATAATGTATCTACAAAACTCTGGTAATCTTGCACCTCCACAAGTCTGGCAAATTTTTCAGAATCAGAAACGACATCGTCAAGCCAGTCAAAAAAGATCTTTAAGAAATTTCGATTTTCTTCTGTGATTGCAAGCAAAAAGACAAACCTCACTTCATAGTTCCCCCATTTGACAGGGCGCTTTAAAATTGCAGTACTGATTGCCGAATGTACTGTCGCCTTATGAGACATATTATGCGGAATGGCGAATCCATGAAAAAATGAAGTCGGAGAAAGACTTTCTCTTTTTAAAACTCCCTCTTTAAAATCTTTTTTTACATATCCGCGGGCATACAGGCGGTCACACATAACAGATATAATTTCTTCCGGCTGTTCTTCCGTCATATCGACGGTAAAGAAATCCTTTCTGATAAGATTTAAAATAAAAAACTGAAAATTATTTTTATATCGGATCTGATCCATCCGATTCAAAGTCTGGAATACAACAGCTTCATCCTTATAGTCAAAAAACATGGATATTTCGGCTGTTATAATATCGAGCGAATGTACTACCGACTGTGTCGCAAGAATAAAATCCGGTCTTTTTTCAAGTATGGCAGATTCTTCAAAATAACTCATACAATCAATCATTTCAATCCGGTCATCAAACCGATTCATAATCTTCTGTACACAAAGCTCTTTTACTGTCCTATTATGAGGACAGATCAGAATACCTCTGTACTTTCTCCTTAAATTCGCCCGTTCATATGCAGAGCCAATATGAAGCGCAATGAAAGAAATCTCATTTTCGCTGATAGTGATCTGCAGATAATCTTCCATAATCTTGCATACCCACACACCCATCTCAAATATCAATGGGTATTTTCTCTTCACTTCTTCCAGACATGTATTATCAATCTCCACATGTTCATAATGCCTCTTCAAAAGTGATACCATATGAAGCTCCAATCCAAGCCTGAATTCTTTATCATCACTAAAATCAATGTCAAAATGTTCCTTAATTTCAATGATGATATGTTCTACCAAATCAGAAACAAATTCTTCCATCTGTTCTTTTTCAAACTAATTTTTCTTATTTCCCAGCTTCAAATACACTGCGAAATCCGAAACTTCCGTTTCCACAATATTTAGAGTCAATCTCCGGCTGAGTTTATCAAAAAATCTTCTGGAAATTTCATATTCCGGAAGGTTTTTCACTTCTTCCTCTCTGCCTTCCTTCTCTAAAAAATGATACGTAAAAATTCTTTCCAAAATGATTCCGATATGAAGCAATAAAGATGGTACTCTTCTATCACTGATTTCATAGTGAGCCTCTTCCAAAATCTCTTTCAGAACTTCTTTTACTTTTAAAAGATCAAACTTTTTAAAATTTTCTGCTATCTTATTCAAATTCAGCAAATTGCCGCTCATATGAAACAAAATCAATTCTTCATAAAGATGTCTTTTCTCGCGTTCTTCCCCAACAAGCTGCAGCATATTATTTTTGCGAACAATCTTTAACTCCGGATAATTTTCCAGCAATCTGCGGATTTTGTTCACATCATTTTCAAGAGAAAATTCTGAAATACACATCTGTTCTGACAATTCATAGAAATTTCCCTGACTGCTTTCCAACAACATTTTGAGAAGGTACCGCCTGCGCTCCTCTCCTGTTTCCGGAAGTGTTTCTTTTCTGTCCTCAATCGTTCCTTTCACTTTGCTTTCCTGAATTCGATATCCTTTTCGAAGGTTTGATTCAATTACCGTTTCCCTGTAAAATTCATTAATTGATGCAATATCATTTCGAATCGTGCGGTCCGAGACATTCAAAAGTCTTGCAAGATCTTTTCCTACAATCCAGTCTCTCTGCTTATTCATAAGCGTTACAATCATTTGTTGTCTTTTTGTCAGCATGGGGGGCCTCCCGTTTTTCTCTTGTCGTTCTTACCTAATATATATCATATCGGCTGACACTTCCGCTGTCAATCTATCGGCTTTTTTACTACACAATCCACCGATTTTTTTACTGCCCAAATGACTCCGCATCTGATATACTACTAAAAAAATCTATTTTATGCGAAAGGAACTGCCATGGAACACTATAACAGCAAACCTTTAAAACTAATCTATCACACAGAAACTCCTGATAGCTATGACGGATGGGAAAAATGGTCTCTTCCTCTTGGCAATGGCGGAATTGGCGCAAGTATTTTCGGCGGCATTATGCGCGAACGAATCCAGTTAAACGAAAAATCTCTCTGGTCCGGCGGACCATCCAGCCGAAGACCGGATTATCAGGGTGGAAATCTTCCTGAAAAAGGGCGAAACGGAAAAACACTTCATGAAATTCAAAACCTTTTTCTTTCCGGAAAGGTTGATAAAGCCCGCAAACTCTGTGATGAACTCACCGGACTTTTTGATGAAGAAGGCGCTTACGGATATGGCTTTTTTCTAAGCTATGCTAATATGTATCTGGATTTTCCGCAGCCTGATCCTTCTCATGTAACGAATTATACAAGATCTCTTAATCTGGATACTGCCCTCTGCAGCATATCCTTTGACTGTGACGGAGTACACTATACACGAGAAAGCTTTATCAGTTACCCGGATAACGTACTTGTCACAAAACTATCCTCCGATCATCCTGATGGACTGGATGTGAATGTTTCTGTAATTCCTGACAATACTCCAGGTGATTCCTGCTGTCCGATCGCTCCGATTGCCTATCAGCGCCACTGGAAAACCTCTGTAGAAAATGGATGTATTTCCATTAACGGAACATTAGATGATAATGACTTAAAATTCTGTTCTCACACCCAGATCCTGACCGAGGAAGGAGAATGTCTGTCACTGCCGGAATATGTATCGGTCAAACGGGCAAAATCTGTATTTCTGATTACTTCTATTGGAACAGATTATAAGAATAACTATCCTGTTTACCGTACAGGAGAAACTTCTGCCCAGCTTGAAGCCCGTATTCTCTCTTATGTGAGCCGCGCTGCTGCCTTTGTACGGCATGCTTCCTATGAGGAGCTTAAACTAAGACATGTTACTGATTACTCTAATCTTTTCCACAGAGTACGGCTGAATTTAGAGAAACAATCCACATCCTGCCATGAAATATACACAGCGCAGGGGGAAAAAGCATGGGAACTCTCAACAGATACATTACTGGAAGCTTATCGTCATCATCTGGCCTCCGATGATGCACAGCGTTATCTGGAAACACTCCTCTTCCAATACGGACGCTATCTGACGATCGCCTCCTCAAGAGAAACGCCTCCTGATGATCCTTACCGTGAAACCTTACCTTCTAACTTACAGGGAATCTGGGCAGGTGCAAATAATTCTATCTGGCACGCAGATTATCACTTAAATGTAAATCTGCAGATGAATTACTGGCCTGTTTATAATACAAATCTGGCTGAGTGTGGGAAGCCTCTCATTCGATACACTGATTCTCTGCGGGCTCCAGGCAGGGTAACTGCCGCCATTTATTCCGGAATTACAAGTACAGAAACCCACCCGGAAAATGGTTTCATGGCACATACTCAAAATACGCCTTACGGCTGGACTTGTCCAGGCTGGATCTTTGACTGGGGCTGGTCTCCGGCTGTTGTTCCATGGCTCTTGCAGAATTGTTGGGAATATTATGAATATACAAATGATATCGAATATCTTCGAGAATGCATTTATCCAATGATGAAAGAAGAGGCCATTCTCTATGACCAGCTTCTTGTAGAAGATTCTGACGGACACTTGATTTCTGCTCCGTCTTTTTCTCCGGAGCACGGACCGCGCACTGCCGGAAATACTTATGAACATACACTGATCTGGCAGCTCTACCACAATGTAATACGGGCAGCCCGCATCCTCAAAACTGACGATGCGCTTATAGCAGTCTGGAAAGATCATATGAAACGGTTGAAAGGACCGATTGAGATTGGTTCTGATGGACAAATTAAAGAATGGTATGAAGAAACACTTGTAAATACTCTTGGACAAGGATTTGAACACCGGCATATTTCACATTTGCTTGGCGTTTATCCGGGAACTCTGATTTCTTTAGACACCCCGGAACTTCTAAAGGCCGCAGAAATTTCCATGAACTGCCGGACAGACGAAAGCACCGGCTGGGGAATGGGACAGCGCATTAACACATGGGCGCGGCTCCATAAAGGAAACCGCGCCCACAAGCTTATTACTGATCTTCTAAAAACGGGAATTATGACGAATCTCTGGGATACGCATCCTCCATTTCAGATTGACGGCAACTTTGCCCTAACTGCGGGAGTCGCAGAAATGCTTCTCCAAAGCCACCTTGACTGTATTGATCTTCTCCCGGCACTGCCGGATGCATGGAAATGCGGTCAAGTCAGTGGACTCGTTGCCCGTGGTAATCTACATATTTCTATGTGCTGGGAAAAAGGACGCCTACAGGAAGCCACCATCTTCTCTACCAACGGAGGCCCTGTGCTGCTTCGTGTTCCAGACAGCTATTCCCTCTATGTATCCCGTCAAGATCAGCAGCCGGTTCCTGTTTTCAGCGCCGGCAATGGAAAAGAAGGCTTTCAAAGTGAATCCGGTATTTCATACTGCTGCCGTTTTCTTGGCCGATAAATCTCAGAACCAATGGCTCCCACGACAATGATGACCGCCCCTAATATTTGCAGTCCTGTCATATGCTCACGAAAGACAATAAATCCTACTAACGTCCCTACTACAACTTCCAGTGCTGATAAAATACTTGTCGTGGTAGCCTCCACATACTGAGTTGATTTCACACAGGCAACATTTGCCACCATCGTACAAAGAATTCCGATGCCAAATAAATCCACAATGAGATTTAGCACCGGTGTCTGTGTCAGATGTGCAATGGCTGCCTGTGGTTTCATTCCAAATGCCAGTACAAATGCACCTCCGAGAAATCCATAAACAAGCAGTGTATCTCTCTCATAATTTTTTGCAAAAAACTTTGGAAGCAGAATCTGAAGCGCTACTCCGATTCCATTGATCACGCCTGCCAAAAGGCCAATAGCGTCCAGCTTCAGATTCCCTGTTCCGATCAGATTCGCTACAAGCACTGCCCCGATCAGGCAAATGCCGATCGTAACCATTTTACTTTTCTCAAGTTTTTCTCGAAACATTACTCTTCCAAGAATTGCCACCCAGATCGGACTCATAAACATCAATACAGTTGCCACCCCAACAGGAATTCGGGATACGGCGGCGCTATAGCTAACAAAACTAATACTATAGGCAACTGCCCCATATAAAATACAAACGCCAAGTCCTCTCACATCAATTTTCAGCGCCGACGGCTTTGTAATAAGCAGAAACAAAAAATACGCCACGCCTGCAAGAACACACCGAAAGAAAGATATCTCAATCGTCGAAAAATGATACTGTGACAGATCGCGCACAAATACTCCCATAATCCCCCACATTACCGCAGTCGTCACTGCAAGCGCGATTCCTTTACTGCGATTATTCATGACATTTACCTCTCTCATAAATCATCTGATCTTCTTTTATTGTCATCATTACCCGAACTTCTGCCAGCATTTCCGGATCTACTTCCAGAGGATTTTTATCAAGCACCGCGAAGTCCGCAAGTTTTCCGACAGAGATTGTTCCCTTTCTATCTTCTTCATGATATTGATAAGCTCCGTAGCTTGTAACTGCCTTCAGCGCCTCCAACACTGGGATTCGCTGTTCTTTCCCGATATCTTGTCCGGTTCTTGAAATCCGGTTCACTGCACAGGAAACCGTTCGCATCATATCCGGCGGAACAACCGGGCTATCCTGATGAAAAGTAAATTTCATACCACAATCAACTGCATCCTTTGCCGGTGAAATCCTTCTGCCCCGCTCTATCCCAAAATTCTTTAAATGGATATCCCCCCAATAGTAAGTATGTGCCACAAAGAAACTCGGCATCATTCCCAGTTTCGCCATGCGCCGAAGCTGCTCTCTTCTCACAAGCTGGGCATGTACCATTACCGCCCGGTAAGTATCCTGACTCTTCTCTGATTCAAGCACCTTTTCAAATCCGGTAATATACTGCTCTGCTGCGGCGTCTCCGTTACAGTGTGCCAGAAGCTGCTGCTTTTTCTCAAGTGCAGTCCGAATGTAAGATTCCAACACTTCATCACTGTGGATCGGATAACCACAGTAAGATTCTTCGCCAACGTACGGTTCCAACATCCACGCTGTTTTTCCCTGCGGAGAACCGTCAAGGAAAATCTTATATCCGCCCAGTTTCAAATGTTTATGATATTTTCTATCGTACTCCGGCATTTCATCCGGTAACTCTGCTGCTGTCATAATATCCACATAACCGACGATATCCAGCTTAAGAATCCCCATATCCGATGCAGTTTTCAACAGTTGAAAAAGCGGTCGAGCTACCATTCCATCCTGTACTGTTGTAATTCCATAGCTAGCATACAATTTCTGAGCCTCCCGGAAAAGATTCATCAGCTCTTCCACTGATGTCATCGGCAGTTTTGACTGAAATTCCAGAAATACTTTCTCCTCCATATAGCCATTCGGAGTACTTGTTCCTTCCACTCTTCCGTAACGCCCGTCTGCCCTGTCCTCTGCCGTCTCATCGATTCCCTGAAGTTCCAGACCTTTACTGTTTGTAACGCCCATATGCGAGGATGCATGGATCATCAGCACCGGATTTGTGGCACTGATCTGATCTAAAACAAACCGATCCGGATGCTTTCCTTCTGCAAGAAAATTATGATCATAATTACAGCCAACGATCCACGCATCATCAGATAGTTTTCTCTTTTCTTTAAAATTCTTCATCTCTCGGATAATATCTGCAAAACTATTACAAAGCGACAGATCACACTGCGTCATTGCGTTTGCTGTTCCGGCAAAATGAGAATGGCCGTCAATTAGTCCCGGCAACATTGTTTTCCCTTCCAGATCAATGATGCGGTCTCCCTCACTCCGAAGTTTCAGCAATTCTTCTTTCGTTCCCACCGCCTGTATGATACCATTTTCTGTGCAGACCGCTTCTGCATACAAATTATTTTCTTCCATTGTTAAAATGGTTCCATTTATATAAAAAGTTTTCATAAACTCTCCTTTCTTTTTTGTATCATTTAGGCGTTTGCGAAACACCAAAAGCCGCATAAATACGGCAATTTTTCATGTTAAAAATAAAATATCTCCTCAAGGTTTATGGTAAAATTCACCAACGTCAATACATCCGAAGTCTTAAGCCTTTGATTGCATAAAATTGAGATTTTATAAATCTTTCTGCTTCGTAGTAACTAGGACGCCTTTTGTCATACCCCAAATTAATGACCGCCACTTTCCATTGCAAGAATCCTGTATTGCAGGATTCTATCCTTGTTTTCAATCAAGATTGCAAACTTGTTTCGCAATTACCTATTTTTATCAGAATATATTGACTTTTATAGCATCATTTCTTGCAACGGACATAAGGACGCACATTTTCCGCATCCGATGCAGGAATCCTTCATATAAAACGGTGTGGTTTTTACAAATAATGGATACAACTAATTGCTTCTTCGTTTGTAAAAGCCATTCTTTCACCAAATTAGGTATTCTCCAGGCATAGGTAGGTGTCACTATAATCAAATCTCCTGAAACTCTAATGGAACTGGCATCCTTTTGTTTTATTCGATCATTGATACATATCATGTCATCACAAGTTTTTTTCGCGATTTTTTCCGCAATATATCGACTGTTTCCAGTTCCTGTAAAAAATAAAATCATAATCTCAATCCATCTCTAAAAAAATTGGGCTTTATACATTACTCATTCACAATAACCTATACAATCCTTTTCAAATGGTTCTGCTCCAAAGTTATTTATATATTATATAACTTTTTTGTCATTTTTTACAATGATTGAATGTTTTGCAGCATCATGTTATCATAAATCTATTCTTTCATTTTAGAATGCTATTACTATATTTAAGGAGATTTCTATGACTCACTATTTACTATTTACTATTTACTGGTATCGTAATCGCCGTTTGTCTCTTTATGAAACGCTTTTCTGAAAAAATACCAGTTCCTTCCCTAATTATTTTTCTTATTCTTGGCATGCTCTTTGGAATTGACGGAATTATACGGATTCCTTTTGATAATTATGAGCTATCCGAATATATTTGTTCTTCCTGCCTTGTTTTCATCATGTTTTATGGCGGTTTTGGAACAAATCTGCACGCTGCAAAGCCCGTAGCCTCTCGCGCTTTTCTTCTTTCTTCGCTTGGCGTACTTATGACAGCCGGATTAGTCGGCCTATTTGTTCATTTCCTATTCGGTGTACATTGGATTGAAAGTTTTTTAATCGGAGCTGTGATTTCTTCCACAGATGCGGCATCTGTATTCAATGTACTGCGCTCTGAAAATCTTGCACTAAAATATCATACGGACTCATTGCTTGAATTAGAGTCAGGATCTAATGACCCTGTCTCCTATATGCTGACAATTCTCTTGTGTGCCATTATGACAGGGAAAAATATATCCATCCCCTCAACTTTATTTCTACAGATTTCTATTGGAATTATCGGCGGTCTTTTCCTTGGTTGGACAGCATCCTTCATACTGGCCAAATATGCCGCTTTTTCTTCTGCTGGACGGACTATTTTTCTATTTTCAATTGCACTTATTTCTTACGCTCTGCCTACAATTCTTGGTGGAAACGGATATTTAAGTGTTTATTTTTCCGGTATTATACTGGGCAATCATTATCTTCCAGAGAAAAGATCTCTCGTTCACTTTTTTGATGTTTTAACAGAAATTGCACAAATGATAATCTTCTTTTTACTAGGGCTTCTTGTAACTCCATCACAACTCCCTCTAGTATTTTTTCCAGCGTTTTCCATAACACTTTTTCTCACATTTATCGGAAGACCATTTTCTGTTTTTATGATTCTTACACCTTTTAAATCATCTTTAGCACAAATTGGCATCGTATCTTTTGCCGGACTCCGAGGAGTTGCTTCCATTGTATTTGCAATCTACATTGTATTGGCAGATATTCCTCTTCCTTTCAACATATTTAATCTTGTGTTTGTAATTGTACTTTTATCCTTGTCATTCCAAGGCACGCTCCTTCCTTTTGTTGCAAAAAAGTTAAATATGATTGATTCAAATACAAATATTTTTAAAACTTTTAATGATTACCAGGAAGACTCTGATGTGAATTTTATCAAAATTCATGTTACAGATACGCATCCTTTTTCCGGAAAAACAATAAAAGACCTTTCACTTCCCAGAGAACTGTTGGCAGTACTACTATTAAGAGAACAAGCAACCATTCTTCCCTCCGGAAACACCTTACTGCGCGCCGGTGATCTAGTTGTATTTGCTGCACCGGAATTCACGGACAGAAGCAATCTGACCTTACAGGAATCTATTATTTCAAAAAGTCATAAGTGGAATGGAAAACTGATTAAAGATATTCCAAAAGATAAACATTTTCTTATCATAATGATTAAGCGAGAAGATCAGACAATTATTCCTAACGGCGATACGAAATTACTTTTGAATGATATTATTGTTTCAGCCAGATTTTAAAATTCTTTAAAAAATTTAATAAGGAACTGTGCTCTAATTTTAAATCAGCTTGTGCACAGTTCCTTATTTTTATACTACTTATTTCGTGGTGCAATGTGAGCAGCGAATATTCATCCTATTATATACTAGCAAAAATGGAAAAAATCATTTGTATGGTGTCAAAAA
>CAUCYJ010000093.1:0-10174 GCA_958446945.1 uncultured Lachnospiraceae bacterium
ACCTGGTATCCTCCACCAGAATAATCTGCAAACGGATCTTTCCATGCATGTACTCTTGTTCGAATGTGCGTAAATAGATGATATGCCAATACCGACGCTGCCGAACCTGCACCAAGTCCTGCCACAATATAAAGCGGCTGTCTTGTTGCTACATAAAGCATTACTAAATACACAACAAAAATAATCAGTGCCGCTCCTAAATCTTTTGAGATAACGAGAATCAGCACATGTGCAGCTGCAATTGCCGTTGTCGTAACAATATTTTTAAACTGCACTGATTCTGCGAAACTTGCTGCCACAAGAAACACAAACAAAATTTTAACAAATTCCGATGGCTGAATGCCAA
This sequence comes from uncultured Lachnospiraceae bacterium, assembly GCA_958446945.1. Classification (GTDB taxonomy): domain Bacteria; phylum Bacillota; class Clostridia; order Lachnospirales; family Lachnospiraceae; genus UBA9414. Next base: position 347 of record CAUCYJ010000093.1, read on the forward strand.
ACCCTCCAATTTCAAATCCAAGTTTAGCACCGCCGGAGATCGGCGCGATCACAAGCACTAATGCCAATGCAATAATACCTACAATCCCGTACACTTTTTTCAGAGAAGCCAGTATTTTTATCCTACTCATAGCTGCCGGAACGAGAAGGCTAACAGCCACACCTCCTGCTGCAATCATCGTCTGTTTTAAAGAAAGATTATAAGACAGCCGTGTCAGCATAATAAATCCCGCACTGAGTAGCATACACATATTATTTACAATCAATCTCGATATCCTCGGATAGATTTTCGTATATAACAAAATAATCACAGTCAGTACAAGCACCTGAATGACGTATAAATACAAAACTCTCTTTTCCTGCGTCTGCAAATACATCACAAGAAAGGCCACAAGATGAATTTCAAACATCAATACATTTTGTGTCCGGAGAATCCTGCGCTTTTTTCTGCTGTCATGATGTCCAAATACCGCAAAACACTGATAAGTATATGCAATCATAAACAAAATTATGAGATATTTTGACAATTCTACAATAATATTAACCAAATCTTCACCTACTTTATTCCTCGTTTAAAGTGTCCCCGTGTAAATTCCCCTGTTACATTAGAAATCTCCCCCTGTTCCAGGAACACCTTGCGATAACGCTCCACACATGCTTTTACCTGTGAAGCATTCTCCCTCGTAAACATCATCCGTATAGCCCCGGGAGCAAGGTTTTCTATTTCTTCGCGCTGATCTGTCAGCACAAGGGGCGCCGTATTATAAACGATGTTATAACAATCTTCACAATTATTTCTAACCTGAAATTGTTTCTGGCAACGGTCAGTCAGTGTCAGAATCCCTGATTTCTTTCTGCATCCGCCAGTTGTCTTTTGAATACACTGGGCAGACAGCATTACCGGAATATAGCCATAGACAATAAGCTCTTTGTCATGGATTCCAAGTTTTCGAAGTTCCCCGGCATTTAGCTCCAGCGGCGCAGTTCCTTCTTTGACACCAAGTTCTCTCCAAAATTTATCTGCTTCCCGATTGAATCGATATAGATTATGATCTGTCACAATGGTTCCCTGATAATCATGTGTTTTCAAAAATGCAAAACTTTCATAATTTCGTATTAGTACACCATCAAATCCCGCTTCTGTGAATGCTGCATAATTTTCTTCATATCTTTGAACTGTATTAGAACGAAAAATATGAGGCATTGCTAAAAAAAGCTCTTTTCCCATCTCATGAGCCAGCTGTGTAAGCTTTTTTATTTCCTTATTGTCAAAAATATCTGAAACTGCAAAACTTTCCAGATAAATTCTTTCAATTCCCTGTTCACGACACAGTACATCAAACTGCTCTCTTGTTTCAGCTAAAGCATACATTCTCATTCGGTACTCTTCTGCAGAATATCTTTCATATCTTTCCAATGATTCATCTAATTTCTGCGGTGTTTCTCTTCGGTAACTACCGCATAGTCTGCATTCTAATTCTTCAAGCGCTTCTCTGCGAAGCTCATTTAAAGCCTGCACCGGTACAAACAGATCTTCTTCCATTTGAATTTCTAATGTCTCAAATACAAAAGGCGTTGTCCCTGTTTTGCACATTTGTTTTTTTATCCGATCGATTGTCATCGGCTGCGTCTGTGCCTTTTCAGCCGGTTTTCCATACACCTCTGCTACAATACCGTTTTTTTCAACTTTTAGTGTAACAGAATTTGTCGTAGAAAGTATTAAAATCCCATTAATTTTTTCTTTTATTTTCGTATCCACATAATTTTTTCGAAGTTCTTCAATCAAAGCCGTATTGCGTACTCGGTTAAGTACTGTATTTTTCTTTACTGCATGATTTCGATGAGTTGTAAGACTAATCGTATTTCCTTCCAAAACACTGTCTGCCATTGTGAAATTTTCTTTTTCCCTTCCAATTTCAATTACATCTCCTGGATGCAGTTTTGTCAATGCTTTGCCTATAATTCGATTCCCTTGGATTTTCTCAACTTTTACCGCCTGAACTCCGGCATGGTTCGGACGAGTCAGAGACAGCATTTCCCGCCCATTTCTCATCTGATAATAACCGGAATGAAATCCACCACGATTATAGATGTCCATAAGCATTTGTTTATCTTCCGGCAATACCCGATACCCTTTCTCGCCTCTTTCCAAATACAAATCTGTATATTTTCGGTACATCGAAGTAACTGCCGCCACATATTCCGGTTTTTTCATTCTCCCCTCAATCTTAAAAGAATAAATTCCCGACTGAATGAGCTTTGGTAAAAGATCTAGCGTACAGATATCTTTCAAACTCATCAAATATTCCGGCTTTTTACCACGCTCTGTTTGATACAAAAGTCTGCACGGCTGTGCACACTGTCCCCGATTTCCGCTTCTTCCCCCAATCATGCTGCTCAAAAGGCACTGACCAGAATAACAATAACAAAGTGCTCCATGCACAAAACTTTCTATTTCCATTCCAGTCTGTTTCACAATCTCCGCCACTTCTGAAAGCTGTAGTTCTCTTGCCGTTACAACACGTTCAGCACCCAATTGCTTCAAAAATCGTGCACCATATGTATTTGTAATTGTCATCTGCGTGCTGGCATGAATAGCCATATTAGGAAAATGCTGTTTCACAAATCTCAGCACTCCGACATCCTGTACAATAACCGCATCCAATCCCTGTTGATAATACGGGAGTAAATATTCATACAACTGATCAGACAATTCCTGCTCTTTTAACAACGTATTTACTGTCAAATAAATCTTTTTTCCATGCAAATGTACATAATCAATTGCTTGCAGTAGTACATCTTCTTCCGGGTTGTCAGCAAAAGCTCTTGCTCCAAATAAAGAACCACCAATGTATACCGCATCCGCTCCTGCTGCAATCGCTGTCTTTAAACTTTCATAGGAACCGGCCGGCGCCAGTATTTCTGTTCTTTCTTTTGTCATAATCCCTTTCCTCAAAAAAGGCTGTCTTCTGACAGCCTATTTTTTCTTACTTTGTATTTCTGTTTCTAATTTTACAATCTGCATCTGAAGTTCACGGTTTTCTTCGCGTACTTTGTCCAGAGCTTTTTGTGTATTTTCGTATTTGATCTGTGTCGAAATCAAATCATGCTTCAGATCATATACTTCTTTATCCCTTCCCTCTGCGTCATTTTCCAGGGAATCTGCCTGTGTCTTTGCTTTAAAGTAGTCATCTGCAATATTCAACGCCAGCAAAATACTTCTTGTATCGGCACTCTGCTTGCGATAGCTCTCATTATTTGAACATTCTGTCAGTTTATGATTCAGATATGCAGATACTTTCTGCAAATATTCTTCACTCTCAAATCCGCTCAGCGTAAATACCTTTCCGCCAATCAAAACCTCTGTATAATTCTTAGCTGATGCCATTGGCATTACCTCCTCGAATTTCTCTTTTGCTCTTCCTATTATAAACGATATCACACAAAAAACCAACTATTTTCCGGTATTTTCTGTGGAAATTCCGAGGTGATGATATGCAAATTCTGTCACAACCCGCCCTCTTGGTGTCCTTTGAAGAAATCCATTCTTCAAAAGATATGGCTCATACACTTCTTCAATTGTTCCTGAATCTTCTCCGATTGATGCCGCCAGCGTATCCAGTCCTACCGGTCCTCCGCCGAATTTCTGAATCATAGTCATTAGAATATTTCTGTCAATATGATCCAGACCATATCGATCCACATCCAAAAGATCAAGTGCATAGACGGCAATTTGTTCCGTAATGATTCCATCATAGCGAATCTGCGCAAAATCTCGGACTCGCTTTAACAAACGATTCGCCAGACGCGGTGTTCCTCTAGAACGCCTTGCAAGTTCTAACGCTCCCTGCTCATCGATTTCTACATCCAACACTTTAGCAGAACGTGTAATAATCGTCTTCAATTCCTGGTCTGTATAGAATTCCAATCGATTGATCACACCAAAGCGATCTCGCAACGGCGCCGTCAGCATTCCTGCTCTTGTCGTTGCTCCAACAAGCGTAAATTTGGGGAGATCCAAACGAATAGATCGAGCTGCTGCTCCTTTTCCGATCATAATATCTATAGCGTAGTCTTCCATCGCCGGATAGAGTACTTCTTCCACCTGACGATTCAGACGGTGGATTTCATCTACAAAAAGTACGTCCCCCTCCTGCAGATTATTCAAAATTGCAGCCATCTCCCCCGGCTTTTCGATGGCAGGTCCGGAAGTGATTTTCATATGAACACCCATTTCATTAGCAATAATGCCGGCAAGCGTTGTTTTACCGAGTCCGGGCGGTCCATAGAACAACACATGATCCAGCGCCTCGCCTCTGCCCTTCGCTGCTTCAATATAAACCTTCAGCATCGTCTTCGCCTTTTCCTGACCGATATAGTCGTCCAGCATCTGTGGGCGAAGATGATTCTCAATTTTCATATCTTCTTCCAGATTTTCTGTTGTTATAATCCGTTTTGCCATGTTTTCCATCTCCTGCTATAAACTGATCATCTGCTTCAGCGCTGCTTTTAATACATCTTCTACGCTGTCCTGCGGCGAAGGCGCCGCCAGTTTTACGGCTTTTGCCGCCTCAGAAGCTGCATATCCAAGTGCAGTAAGTGCCTGAACTGCTTCCGACTGTATCTCTGATATTCCGGAAGAAACCGCCATGGGTTCTTCTTCTGAATCTCCAAGCCGAGATAACGTATCTTCGATACTCAACTTATCTTTCAATTCAATAATCAGCTTTTCCGCTGTTTTCTTTCCAATCCCGGGTGCTTTCGAAATTGCTTTTGCATCACCTGCCATTACCGCAAATCTCAGGTCATCCGGGCTGAGACAAGACAGGATGTTCAATCCGCCCTTTGGTCCAATTCCGCTGACTCCAATCACAAGGCGAAATACCCTTAAGTCATCTTTTGTTAAAAATCCAAACAACTGCATCGCATCTTCCCGCACATTCAGATATGTGTGGATCTTTATCTCTGTTCCAACCGCCGGAAGTCTTGTAATAGATTCTCCCGGCATATAGATTCCGTAACCGATACCTCCCACATCTACAAGAATCCTGTCTTCTTCTATCTCCGCAAGCGTTCCTCTAATATATGAAATCATCCTTCTCCTCCTGTTCTCATTTCTGACTGCCAGATACTTGATCTGTATAAAGACCTGCACACTATATCAAAAGCTTCTGCAGCCGCTTCAGCATCTCTCTGGCTGCAAATCCAATCGCAGCTCCCGTAAGCAGCCCTGCAATAATCAGAACCGGAACATAGTAAAATACATTATAGCTTTCCACTACAACTGCTGCCACGATCAATTGACCAAGATTGTGAGCAACTCCTCCTCCAAAACTGATTCCGACTACACTAAACAAGTCTGTTTTTTTAAGCAAAAACATTACTGACACACTCAAAAGGCTTCCTGCCAAACTATATAAGATACTAAACAGGTTTCCAAACAGGAATCCTGCCAGTACAACGCGCAAAACAGCCAAAATATAAGCGGATAAAATATCCATCTTATAAAGCGCAATCACAACTACAAGATTCGCAAGACCAATCTTTATTCCCGGAATCCCAATCGGCACTGGGATAAATGTTTCTACATAACTAAAAATAAGCGCAAGCGCTGTTAATACTCCAAAATATGCTGCCTGTCGTCTCAAACTCATTCCTCCGTTACTGCACTGTTGCATCTGTCTCGGGCAATGTATCTGCCCCTCCGGACACCTCTACAATTACTTTATTCGGAAGGCAAATAATACTCTCATTCTCCGACGTGATTTCTTTTTGGTGTACACACAACTGATCTTTACAGTCCGCCCATTTCATATACGCTTTTCCTTCTTTAATCACAAGCAAATTATGTCCATTGATTAAAACCTCACGGTTACAGTCCAAACGATAAGTTCCGTAAATATGCCCATTTGTTTTTACAACAACTGTAGTTCCCGAATCCCGATTTGCAATCTGAAATACCCATAGCATCATAGCTGTAAGACAGATTACTCCTGCCAACAGATAATCATTTCGTCTCATATCACACCTTCATTCTTCTTCGTCCTATTCTAGCACAGGGAAATTAATTATGCAACCACATGTTCGATTGCTTGTTCCCTTCTACATAATAAAAATGACGCCAGAACGCTTAAAGTCCTGACATCATCTTTCATACCTTCATTTAGTATACACCATAGTGCTGCACATAACTAAATACAGCGCCTCCGAGAATTGACATTACAAGGAAATAAATGACTGCTACACCTGCCATCACAATTAATGCTGCGCGGCAATAATTTCTCCTGTTAACATTGCCTTTTTTACTAAATGCCCAGAAAATATATAGGATGATTCCTCCACAGCACGGAATCAACAACGCTAATAAAGTAAGAGCCCATTCTCCCATAGAAAGCGGACGCGTATCCATCTCTTCTTCTCCCGCCTTCTGACTTCTGCTGTAATCAGCATGATAACCGGTATTTCCATAATCGTATGTCTGTTCCTGCTGATAATTATATTGACGATAATCTCCGGTTTGTTTATTCTCCGGTACGATTGTTCCATTCATTTCAGACTGATGCTGCTCTTCTGCCGTTTCATTTGCTGACGGCACAACAGACTGTGTGGATTCACCTGTCTCCGGTTGATTTTTCTCAAATTCCTGTTCTGTCATAACTTTCACCTCCTGCCGTTCTGCCATCACAGCATTTCGCTGACATGGCTAAACTCTGCGCTTATTGTACCATGCTTTGTACGAAAAAACTACCGTTTCTTACAAAAATCGAAATACAGCTCCATAGTAATAGGTCATTGGCTCATGATTCGGAAAGTATTTCAACATTCGATATACATAAAGAATTCCCATTGCTGCCAGAATCAGAACCACATATTTCAGAAGAAAACGAGTAGGTTTCTGCAAAAGATAACGGCAAATCAAAAACACCAGCACGAATACTGCAATCGGATAGATCATCGGATGCATGTGAAATGCTTCTGCAAACCGAAAATGAAGCAGTGCTATTCCTGCTCTCGTTAATCCACATCCGGGACAGGGAAATCCGGTCAGCGTCACAATCGGACAACTGCTGTAAAAAAATTTTAAACAAAAGAAAAGATATCCGACAATGATCGCAACTGCCAGACCATACGCGCGAATATCCTCTCTAACAAGCTGCAGAGCAGCACGCAGAACTTCTCTAAGTGAGCGTCTGCGATACTGCTGTGTCCTCTGAGCTTTTTTTGTCTTTTTTATAAAATAATTTTCTTTGGACATTTTTCTGCACATTTTCCACATCCGGTACATTTCTCCGGATCGATATGGGCAATATTATTTTCAACTGTAACTGCATCAAACTCGCATACTTTTTGACACATACGACATCCAATGCATCCGACAGAACATACTGCCATAACATCTTTTCCTTTGTCTTTAGAACTACACTGTACAAGATGTTTCTGCTCGTATGGAACAAGTTCAATTAATCCTTTTGGACATGCTGCTACACATTTTCCACAGGATTTGCACGCCTCTTTATCTACGACTGCAACACCATCAACAACATGAATTGCATCAAATGGACATGCCTTTACACAGGAACCGAAACCAAGACATCCGTAAGTACATCCTTTCGGTCCCCCATTTTGCATCATTCCAGCCATTACACAATCTTCAATACCTGTATAGTCATATTTTTGTTTTGCCTTTTCACATGTTCCGGCACATTTTACGAACGCCGTCATGCGAACAGATTCTCCGACATTCTCTCCCATAATCTCAGCAATTTTCTCAGCTACAGGCGCTCCGCCTACCGGACAAGCCCCTACCGGCGCTTCTCCTTTCACGATTGCGGCCGCCAGCCCTGAACATCCTGCATAACCGCAGCCTCCGCAGTTATTTCCCGGAAGAACACTTCCGATCTCTTCTTCTCGCGGATCCACTTCAACAGCAAATTTTTTGCCGGCTACTCCGAGGAAAACGCCAATAAATAATCCGGTACCGCCAACAATTACTGCGGCTAAAATAATTCCCATGATCATTTTTCTATTCCTCCTATATCAGTCCGGAAAAACCAAAGAAAGCAATAGACATCAGTGCTGCCGTCACAAGAACAATTGGTGTCCCTTTAAATGCTTCCGGAATTCCGGTATTATTGTCAACTTTCTCTCTAATTCCTGCCATAATTACAATCGCTACAAGAAATCCGATTGCTGTTCCGAAACCATTGATCACACCTGTTAAAACATTGTACTCTTTCTGCACATTTGTGAGTGCAACTCCAAGTACAGCACAGTTTGTTGTGATCAGCGGAAGATATACTCCCAACGCCTGATATAATGATGGCATGGCTTTCTTTAAAAACATTTCTACAAACTGTACGAGGCATGCAATTACAAGAATGAAAACAATCGTCTGCAGATAAACCAGTTTTCCTCCGAGAATTGCAGGATTCGCCAGAATATATTTATAGATTAGTCCTGTTACAAATGATGCGATTGTTATAACGAATACAACAGCGCCTCCCATTCCGGCAGCTGTCTCAACCTTCTTGGATACCCCAAGAAATGGACAGATTCCTAAGAACTGGCTGAGTACAACGTTATTTACAAGTGCAGAACCAATCGCAATGATCAATAATTCTTTCATAGCTCACTACTCCTTTTCCTGACCTGTCGGGAAGATATTACCTGTACATCCTTTGCAGGAAGCACATCCTCCCTCCGGACATCCGCCTTCTGATGGTGCTGCTGCCTTGTTTTTCTTAGCCGCATTGGCTTTTACTTTATTCTGTACTGCCACAAGTCCTGCAAGTACAAGAAATGCTCCCGGCGCTAAGATAAAGATTGTAACCGGCTCATAAGCAGACGGCATTACCTGAAATCCAAAAATCTGACCGGCTCCAATAAGTTCACGGACAATACCGATTGCTGTCAGCCCCACTGTAAAGCCAAGCCCCATTCCGATTCCATCAAAAATAGATGGAAGTACCGGTTTTTTTGAAGCATAACTTTCTGCACGTCCCAAGATGATGCAGTTTACAACGATCAACGGAATATAGAGTCCGAGAGAAGCATATAAACTTGGCACAAATCCCTGCAGAAGAAACTGCACAATCGTTACAAATGATGCAACAACAACGATAAATGCCGGCATTCTGACAGAATCCGGAATAATTTTCCGTAACATGGAGATCAGCATATTCGATAATACAAGTACTACTGTTGTAGAAAGACCCATTCCCACTCCATTGACTGCGGATGTTGTTACCGCAAGTGTCGGACACATACCGAGCATCAGGACAAACGTAGGATTTTCTTTTACGAGACCATTCCATAGTCTCTCTGTACATTTATTCATTGACACTGCCTCCTAACACATTTTGATAATAGGCTAATGCTGCATTTACTCCACCGGTAACAGCTTTCGATGTAATTGTTGCACCACTGATCGCATCGATTTCAGAATCTGATGCTGCGCCATTTTTTGTTACTTCAAACTGAGCAGCCTGTTTTCCTGAAAACTGTTCGTAAAACTCCGGTTCCTGCGCATTCATACCAAGACCTGCAGTTTCGCTGATTGACAGAATTGAAATTCCATTCAAAGTTCCATCGGACAGAATTCCGACAGAAATCTGAATATTTCCGCCATATCCTTCTTTATCTGTCACCGTCACTACATATCCGATTTCTTCGCTTCCGCTAAGTGCTTTTGCTGCTTCATCAATAACAGCATTTACAGCTGCTCCGCCAATCGTCGCCTGTTCAACAGCTGCTGCAGCTTCATTTACATCAACTGTCATTTGCTCAAATGCATCTGCCTCCGGAAGCACCTGACGATAGGCTTCCTGTT
>CAUCYJ010000094.1:0-10009 GCA_958446945.1 uncultured Lachnospiraceae bacterium
TTTATGAAAAAAGAAGGTCAGATCCGAATTCCATCCGGTTGCGCCATTTCTGCTGTCATATCCAGAGAAGGACGAATGTTATCTGGCGAAATGATCATGAATTCTATGAAGCCAATGCATGACCGCTCCAACGGTCTTGGCGGTGGCTTTGCCGGATACGGAATTTATCCAGATTATAAAGATTACTACGCACTACATCTTTTTTTCGATACACGGGATACGCGAAAAAACTGTGAAACATTCTTGAAAGAGCGCTTTGAGATTGTTCAATCTGAAATTATCCCAACAAGAAAGCTCCCTTCCATTACGAATGAACCAATTATCTGGCGATATTTTGTTACGCCACTTTCTTCCGTGGTCACGGGTATGCAGATTGATGAAAAGGAATTTGTTGTCCGGACTGTCATGAAAATCAATACTGAGTTTTCCGGTGCCTATGTTTTTTCAAGCGGAAAAAATATGGGAACATTTAAAGCAGTCGGATTTCCGGAGGATGTCGGTGCATTTTACAAATTAGAGACGTATGCAGGATACTCTTGGACTGCTCATGGACGATATCCGACAAACACTCCCGGGTGGTGGGGTGGTGCCCATCCGTTTACTCTTCTTGATCAATCCGTTGTTCATAATGGAGAAATTTCTTCTTATGATGCAAATAGACGGTTTATTGAAATGTTTGGATACCAATGCACTCTGCAGACGGACACCGAAGTTATTACTTACATTATGGATTATCTGCTTCGCGTACAGGGACTTTCTCTTCAGGAAGCTGCCAGTGTCATTGCCGCACCCTTTTGGAGTACAATCTCATCCACAGGCGATCTTGCCCTTCAAAAAACCTATACATATCTGCGAACAATCTTTTCAAGTTTGCTGATTACCGGACCATTTTCTATTGTCTTTGGATTTCATGGCGGATTAATGGCATTAAATGATCGTCTCAAGCTCCGTTCAATGGTTATAGGAGACTCCAAAGACCTTGTCTACATTTCCAGCGAGGAATGTGCTATCCGTGCAATGGATCCCGATGCGAAACACATATGGGCGCCGGCTGGCGGCGAACCCGTCATTATAAAAGTAAAGGATGGTGAAGCCATATGAGTATTGAATACCTTTCGCCAGAATTTGAAATACTCCGGGATGACCGGAAGTGCATTTGCTGCCGTATCTGCGAACAACAATGTGCAAATGAAGTACATATTTATGATTCCCAGAATCACTCTATACAGTGTAACGATTCAAAATGTGTTAACTGCCAACGATGCGTTTCCTTATGTCCTACTAAAGCGTTAAAAATCATTCCAAACAGAAATACATTGCGCGATAATCTCAACTGGACTGGAAATATTATAAAAGAAATCTACAAGCAGGCAAACAGCGGCGGTGTTCTACTTTCTTCTATGGGAAATCCCTCTTCGCTTCCGGTATACTGGGATCATATTCTACTTAATGCCTCTCAAGTGACTAATCCATCCATCGACCCTCTGAGAGAACCCATGGAAACCAAAATCTATCTCGGAAAAAAACCGCAAACAGTTGCCCGCACTCCAGACGGAAAGTTTTCCTACAATCTGCCGCCGCAGTTGGAATTATCAATACCAGTTCTTTTTTCTGGTATGAGTTATGGCTCCATCAGTTATAATGCCCACAAAGCTCTCGCCGAAGCCGCCTCTGCACTTGGTATCTTTTACAACACTGGAGAAGGAGGGCTTCACGAAGATTTCTATCGTTATGGAGAAAATACTATTGTTCAAGTTGCTTCAGGTCGTTTTGGTGTTCATGAGCGCTATCTAAATGCAGCCGCAGCTATTGAAATAAAAATGGGTCAAGGAGCTAAGCCTGGTATCGGCGGCCATCTTCCGGGCTCTAAAATTGTCGGTGATATCTCACGCACAAGAATGATTCCTGAAGGTTCTGATGCAATTTCTCCTGCACCACACCATGATATCTATTCTATCGAGGATTTGCGACAACTTGTATTTTCTTTAAAAGAAGCCACTTCATATAAAAAACCAATCATAGTAAAGGTTGCCGCTGTTCATAATATTGCTGCAATTGCCAGCGGAATTGCGCGAAGTGGTGCAGATATCATCGCAATAGATGGCTTTCGTGGTGGTACTGGTGCAGCCCCTACCCGTATCCGTGATCATGTCGGCATTCCTATCGAACTTGCGCTTGCTTCTGTCGATACCCGCCTTCGTGAAGAAGGCATCCGAAACAATGTATCAATTATTGCAGGTGGAAGCATTCGCAACTCTGCTGATATCGTCAAAGCCATTGCCCTTGGCGCCGATGCCTGCTATATTGCTACAGCTGCTCTGTTAGCACTTGGCTGTCACCTGTGCCGAAATTGTCAAAGCGGAAAATGCAATTGGGGGATTGCAACGCAACTTCCAGAATTGGTCTCCAGACTAGATCCTCAGGTTGGAGCTCATCGCCTCGTCCAGCTTTTAACTGCCTGGAAATATGAAATCAAGGAACTCATGGGGGCAATGGGAATAAATTCTATTGAAGCGCTCCGCGGCAATCGTCTCATGCTTCGCGGAATCGGACTTAGTTCAGAAGAATTAGAGATTCTTGGTATTGCTCATGCTGGTAATTAATGATATTCGAAAGAAAAAACTCTAAATTTTCAAAAAACTCTGACATGTTTACAGGAGGTGTGATATACTATGAAAATAATTCATGCTGCTCATTTAACCTACAAGGATATAAATGCTGCACTACGGCAACTGGAAGAAACCTATATAATCAACAACTGTTGTGGACAGCGCTTTATCGCTGCTGGAATGTCCGGTAAAACAATTACAATTAATGGCATTGCTGGTAATGCACTCGGTGCTTATTTAAACACTGGAAAAATCATTGTTCGTGCAAATGCCCAGGATGCTGTCGGCGACACGATGAACGGTGGAACAATTCTGATTCATGGCAATGTAGGTGATGCTGTCGGATATGCTATGAGAGGCGGGCGTATCTATATTAATGGAAATGCCGGTTATCGTGCAGGAATTCACATGAAAGCCTACCAAGAAAAAATACCCGTCATGATCATCGGAGGATATGCAGGAAGCTTTCTTGGAGAATATCAGGCAGGTGGGATCATTGTTGTTCTTGGCCTTCATAATCTTAATCACCCACTGGTCGGTAATTTCCCTTGTACCGGAATGCATGGCGGCAAACTTTTTCTGCGCGGCAGCTATAATTCACTGTCATTTCCATCACAGGTTACTGTCCGCGAAGCATCTGACAAAGATATGCAGGAAATTTTCCCCTATTTATCAGAATACTGTACCGAATTTCAATATGATTTAAAAGCAATATTAAATTCTACATTTACTGTAATTACTCCAAACACAAACAATCCGTATCAACAAATGTATGTGGCAAATTAAAACAAGAAAGTAGGTTGGATTATGAAATATTCCATACAAGAAATAATACAATACATCAAGGAGGAAGATGTGAAATTCATTCGCCTTGCCTTTTGTGACGTATTTGGAAAACAGAAAAATATATCCATCATGCCGGATGAACTTCCAAGAGCATTCACTTTTGGAATTGCTATCGATGCTTCTGCAATTGAGGGCTTTGGCGATGAAACTCATTCAGATCTTCTGCTTCACCCAGAAGCAGATACTTTGATGCCTCTTCCATGGAGGCCTGAGCAAGGACGAGTTGTGCGGATGTTTTGTACTATTACATACCCGGATGGTCAGCCCTTTGAATATGATTGCCGCTCTATTTTAAAAAAAGCTGTCCAGACTGCCAAAGCCGCCGGACTTTCTTTCTTTTTTGGAACCGAACAGGAGTTTTATCTGTTCTGCCTTGATGAACATGGAAATCCAACAAAAAAACCATATGATCAGGCTGGTTACATGGACATTGCTCCTGAAGACCGTGGAGAAAACATCCGTCGTGAAATTTGTCTGACGCTAGAGCAGATGGGCATACGCCCCGAAAGTTCTCATCATGAGGATGGTCCAGGACAAAATGAGATTGATTTCCGATATTCCGATCCGTTAACCGCTGCTGATAATGCTGCAACATTTCAGACCGTTGTTAAAACCATTGCTATGCGCAATGGACTTGCCGCCGATTTCAGCCCAAAGCCACTGCCAGACCAGGCCGGAAATGGATTTCACATTAATATCTCTGTAAAATCCTTCAACCATACTGATTATATGGGCGAAATGATTGCTGGAATACTTGATAAAGTTGCAGATATAACATTGTTTTTAAACCCGTCCGAATCATCTTATCAGCGTTTCGGACAAAACAAAGCTCCAAAGTATATTTCCTGGTCAAGTGAAAATCGTTCACAGTTAGTCCGTGTTCCGGCTGCCGTTGGGGAATATCGGCGTGCAGAACTTCGCTCACCAGACCCAACTGCCAACACTTATCTGGCATTTACATTACTGATCTATGCCAGCCTTCACGGAATTTCTGAACATCTGTCTTTACCTCCGGCTGCAGATCTGAATCTTTTTAAAGCGGATGCAAACACTTTATCTCATTTCAAAAAATTACCGGATAATCTGCAGTCTGCACGCGTTCTGGCATCACAAAGCAGTTTTGTAAAAAGTTGCCTACCAAAAGCTCTCATTGAGCTGTACTGCCATTAATCTGACATAATAAGAGGAAGGAGAAATGTAATATGAGCTTAAAAGAACGGATTTACAAAATACTTCTTATTTCTTCCAGAGATACTTTCTCCTCCTCTTTTGAAGCTTTGCTGCCTCCAACGCGATATCAACTTTCATATACCGCCACAAGCATCAATTCTGCAAAGCAGATTTTAACCGAACACAGCTTTGATTTTGTAATCATCAATTCTCCTCTTACAGATGATACCGGAATTCGATTCGCAATGGACACTTGTGAACGCAGCCAGATTGTTGTTCTTCTTCTTATCCGTCATGATATCCACACAGAAATCCATGATAAAGTCACTGAGAATGGTGTATTTACACTTCCTAAACCTACTTCAAAAGCTACCTTACTTCAGGCACTCGGTTGGATGGAAAGTGCTCGGGAACGCTTTCGCATTTTTGAAAAAAAATCACTATCTATTGAGGATAAAATGGCAGAAATTCGAATCGTTAATAAGGCTAAATGGATTCTCATCAGTGAGCTGAATATGAGTGAACCAGATGCGCATTATTATATTGAAAAGAAATCGATGGATCAATGTATTTCTAAACGTACTGTAGCCGAAGAAATTATCCGTACTTATTCATAACCTCTTTTACCCTACATGAGCTATAGATATCTTTCTCTTCACATCTTTGCTGAAGATAGTTCGTGTTTTTATTCATACTGCCAGTAGATTGTCAACTTATTTGCTCTTACGTCTTCCCGATAATAATAATGAATCTGGTTTAGACCATACCACCTTCCCAGATACTGCGCCTGTGCCTCCAGAAGGCCACCAAACAAAATCTGTCTCGCCTCCTCATACACTGCATCTTCTCGAAATTTCATTACTACTTTATCTTCTTTTTCTTCTATGGAGCTTTGGAGTATCCGTTCCAACAGCTCTGCATCTGCCGTTTCATAATACATTCCATTCCGCTTATAATAATCATAAGTATCTGCTGTACAGGCCGGATATGGAATATCGTTTTCAAGTGTATGCGTTTTCAAAAGTTCGTCGTCAGAGCAGCAGAGATAATCGTATGTAATTTCATTTCCTATTGTCTCCAAAGCATTTTCCTCCTGAAGAAATACCGGATCTCCCCATGTTGTATCTACATAATAATATTCTCCGTCACATTTCACAAGATTCCATGCATGCGCTTCTCCGGTATAAACTTCACCGGTTACATAAGTGCAGAAGATACCAAGCCGGTTCAGCAAATATTGTGTCGCCCTTGCGTATCCTGCACAAACGGATTCATGTCCTACAAAAATACTGTAAATATTCTGGTTCTCCGGTGCATCTACACGGTACTCTACCGAATTAATAATCTTCTCATAAACCTGTTTGATTTTTTCATATTCCGAAAGTTCCGGGACAATTTGCGCCAACCAAACCTCTGATTCTGTGTCAATCTCCACTTTTCTCCGTGCTCTCTCCTCCCCCGAACAAGTATATCCGGGCATAATAACTGAATAGGTTTCCGGCACCGTATATGATGTTGTTCTCGAACTGCCATCACACCAGAAAAATTCCGGATGATCCATATAAACATATTGATATACACGATTTCCCTGATCAGGATTTGACAAATGCACATATATCTCATCTCTTCCGGCTTCTAATCCCGCTAAAATCTCTCTATATGCCTTTTGCTCATTCTCTTTTAGCAAGGAGTAATAGAAATAGCTTTCTGCTTCTTCATTACTAATGGCTCTCTCCAAAAACGGAAGTATCATCTCTCTATTAACCGGAATTGTTTTCTTCCATAAGATTTGAATTGACAAAATTCCAGCCAACAAACTAATCATCAGCAAAATCACTACCAGCATTATTTTCTTTATAATTCTGCGTCGTTTCCTTTGTTTTAGCATCTCATCCTCCTTTTACATTCTCTATTATATGATACCGGCAAATGACTTACAACCAAATATTCATATACCTTTTTTTTCCACATATACTATATTGAAAAAGTAGCTTATGAGGTATTTTATGTATTTACACGCTGCCGAAGCTTCCTCTTTTGGAAAGCTGCAACTTCAAGTCACATCCGAAATCGATACGATTCCAATTACAGATGCAACCATAACTATTTCCTATACAGGAATTCCGGAAACACCGCTTGAAACACTTACCACAAATTCTTCCGGACAAACAGAAATCATTGATCTTCCCACTCCTCCGGTGGAATATAGTCTTGATCCCTCCATCTTTGAACAGCCATATTCTGAATACACTTTTGATATCACCGCTCCCGGCTATGAACCTGTTAATATTTCCGGCGCAGAATTATTCGCCGACGTAACTGCACTTCAACAAGTGTCTATGCGTCCGCTTACACCAGAGAATGCTAATCCGGAAAATTTCAATATTCCTGCTCATACGCTCTATGCCGAATATCCGCCTAAGATTCCAGAAGCCGAAATCAAGCCGGTCAACGAATCCGGTGAAATCGTGTTGAGCCGGGTTGTAATTCCTGAATTCATCGTTGTACATGACGGTTCTCCACGCGACAGTACTGCAAAAAACTACTACGTTAAATATAAAGACTATATCAAAAATGTAGCATCCAGTGAAATCTATGCTACCTGGCCGACAAATACCATACGGGCAAATGTCCTAGCTATCATGTCTTTTACATTGAACCGTGTTTACACAGAATGGTATCGAAATCAGGGATACGATTTTACCATTACTTCCTCTACCGCTTTCGACCACAAATGGATTCACAACCGTAATATTTATGACTCCATTTCCCTCGTTGTAGATGAGCTTTTTGCCGACTATCTTTCCCGACCAAACGTAAAACAGCCAATTCTTACACAATATTGTGACGGCAGACAAGTACAATGTCCGAATTGGATGACACAGTGGGGATCTAAAGAACTTGGAGATCAAGGTTATTCTACTATTGATATTCTCCGTTCATTCTACGGCGAAGACATGTACATCAATTCCGCTCAGGAAATCTCCGGCATTCCGTCTTCCTGGCCTGGTTATGTCCTTCAAATCGGAAGTTCCGGAGAAAAAGTGCGCCAAATTCAGCAGCAGCTAAACGTTATTGCAGGTGCATATCCTGCCATTCCTAAGATTGATGCTGACGGTATTTTCGGACCGCGCACTTCAGAAAGTGTACGAATCTTCCAGGGTGTGTTCGGACTTCCTAAAACGGGAACTGTCGACTATCGTACATGGTATAAAATTTCTGAAATCTATGTTGGCGTATCAAGAATTGCTGAACTCCAATAATGTTTTATTCCTAGTTATAAAAGCCCTAATTTTTTAATAAACACATCCTAACGATTGATATAAAACCTAAAAAACACCGCGAAACACTTCCATCCGAAAGCATTTCGCGGTGTTAAAAGGATGCTCCGTATTACTTTATCCAATACAAAAGCACGCTATCTTTTTAATTATTTCCAGTTGACAATTTTTCCAAAATCTGGTTTGAGCGCTGCTCCTCCTACAAGTCCGCCATCAATATCCGGCTGTGCAAACAGTTCCGGTGCACTTGTTGCTGAAACACTTCCGCCATACTGAATACGGATTGCTTCTGCTGTTGCTTCATCATAAATTTCTGCAATACATGCACGGATTGCCGCACATACTTCCTGCGCCTGTTCTGTCGTAGCGACTTTTCCTGTTCCAATTGCCCAGATTGGCTCATAAGCGATCACTGCTGTTTTTGCCTGATCTGCTGTAACATCTAAAAATGCAATTTTAATCTGCTGACGAATGAAATCAATTGTAACACCCTGTTCTCTCTGTGTTAATGTCTCTCCACAGCAAACGATTGGTGTAATGCCATGTTCGAAAGCTTTTTTTACTTTTTTATTTACAGTTTCATCTGTCTCTGCAAAATATTCGCGTCTCTCAGAATGTCCGATGATAACATATTTCACACCTACATCTGTCAGCATTGCCGGAGAGATTTCTCCTGTAAATGCACCTTTTTCTTCAAAATACATATTTTCTGCTCCGATTGCAATGTTGCTTCCCTTTGCAGCTTCCATTGCCGGGATAATGTCAATTGCAGGTACACAGAAAACAACATCTGCTTCTTCTGTCGCTACAAGAGGTTTTAATGTATTTACTAACTCAACTGCTTCGCTTGGAGTCATATTCATCTTCCAGTTTCCAGCAATAATTTTTCTTCTTGCCATGATTCTTTGCTCTCCTTATTTATTTATCGTTTGCCGCTGCAACACCTGGTAATTCTTTTCCTTCCAGGAATTCTAAAGATGCGCCGCCGCCTGTAGAGATATGTGTCATCTTATCGCCAAAACCGAGCTGATTAACTGCTGCTGCAGAATCTCCGCCACCGATGATTGTAGTAGCATCCGTCTCTGCCAATGCTTTTGCAACTGCAATCGTTCCTTTCGCAAGTGTTGGGTTTTCAAAGACACCCATCGGGCCATTCCAAACAACTGTTTTTGCTGATTTTACTGCATCTGCATATAATTTGGCAGTTTTTGTGCCGATGTCCATACCTTCCATATCAGCCGGGATTTCATCTACAGATACAACAGATACTTCAATCTCTGCATCGATTGGATTTGGAAAATCTGCTGCAATAGTTGTATCGACCGGAAGAAGCAATTTCTTTCCTAACTTCTCTGCTTTCTCCATCATTTCTTTACAATAATCAATCTTGGAGTCATCAACAAGAGATTTACCAATTTCTTTTCCCTGTGCTTTTAAGAATGTATAAGCCATACCACCGCCGATAATCAATGTATCACATTTCTCAAGGAGGTTAGAAATAACATTTAATTTATCTGCAACTTTTGCCCCGCCGAGAATCGCAACAAACGGGCGAACCGGATTCTCAACTGCATTTCCAAGAAAGTCAATCTCTTTCTGCATTAAGTATCCCACTACCGCTGTATCAACGTACTCTGTTACACCTACGTTGGAACAATGTGCTCTATGAGCTGTTCCAAATGCATCATTTACAAATACTTCGCACAGAGACGCCAGTTCTTTGCTGAATGCTTCTCCGTTCTTTGTCTCTTCTGCACGATAACGTGTATTCTCTAACAATACAACTTCGCCGTCTTTCATAGCTTCTACTGCTGCTTTTGCATTTGGTCCTACTACTTCAGGATCTGCAGCGAATTTTACTTCCTGTCCTAATAATTCAGAAAGTCTTACTGCAACTGGTGCAAGAGATAATTCCGGTTTCGGTTCTCCTTTTGGTTTGCCAAGATGAGAACAAAGGATTACTCTTCCTCCATCTGCAATTAACTTTTTAATAGTAGGAAGGGCAGCAACCAAACGGTTCTCATCTGTGATTTTTCCTTCTTTTAACGGCACATTAAAGTCACATCTTACGAGAACTTTTTTGCCTTTTACATTAATATCATC
>CAUCYJ010000095.1:0-9983 GCA_958446945.1 uncultured Lachnospiraceae bacterium
TCGTTACTTCATATACGATCCCAAGCAGCAAACCGGATACAAGTGTGATCGCTGTCAGAATCAACGTATTTTTCATAATCTTATTCATTATTTCTCTCCTCCTTTACCAAATGGTTTTGGAAGAGTTACCTTCTCAATCAACGGTACAAGCATATTGCTGATAATGATCGCATAAGATACACCTTCTGCAGAACCGCCGAAGAGACGGAACAATCCTGTCAGGATACCAAGCAGCATGCCATATACAATCTGACCTCTCTTTGTAATCGGTGAGGTTACATAATCCGTTGCCATGAACCATGCACCGAGCATCAGACCGCCGCCGCACAGATGTGCTGTAATAAACTGCGGATCAAATCCATGTCCGCCAAAAATACTGATAAAGATCACAAATGTAGCAATATATGTACCAGGGATGCGAAGATCGATGATGCCAAGAAGCAGAAGGAAGATCGCACCAATCATAATTGCAATAACAGAAGTCTCACCAATCGTTCCCGGAATCGTTCCAAGAAGCATTTTGAATGTATTGACTCCTTCAAGACTTCCGTCAGCCCGCATCTGTGCCAAAGGTGTTGCTGAGGTCACACCATCATATACAAATGTTGTCATTCTTCCTGTAAAGGAAATCAAAAGGAAACACCTTGCACCAAGCGCAGGATTCATAAAATTCTGTCCTAATCCTCCAAACAGCTGTTTTACAACAAGAATTGCAAAAACACTTCCAAGCGCTCCCATCCAGAGCGGCGCTGTCGGCGGAAGGTTCAGTGCCAGCAAAAGACCTGTTACAACTGCACTGAAATCATTGATAGTTATTTTCTTATGCATCAGCTTTTCATAAACATATTCTGTCAAAACTGCTGCTGCTGTCGTCACGATAATATTCCACAATGCCGGAAATCCAAAATTAAATACGCCAAATGCTGCTGCCGGCAACAATGCAATTGTTACCATAAGCATAATATTGCTTGTCGTAATTTTATCCCGGACATGCGGAGATGATGAAAGATGATATTGTTCACTCACGCCCGTATTCCTACCCTTTCTCTCTATTTCTTTTTATGCGATAAAGCGATTTTTCTCATGGATCCGATTGCCTGCTTTAAATGACGTTTTGCCGGACAAACATAGCTGCAGGAACCGCACTCTACACATTCCAGCCCTTCCCATTTTACGAAAGAAGACTCATCCATCCGCTCTGCAAAATCTGCAAGTCTTGACGGAATAATCCGACTCGGACACGCATCTACACATCGTCCGCAATTAATGCAGGCCGTTGCTTCCTGTTTTGCAACTTCATCTTCTGTAAATCCGAGAATTGCAGAAGATGTCTTAGTCACAGGCGTATCTGTCGTAAACATAGCAAATCCCATCATTGGTCCGCCGGAAATAATTTTTTCCGGTTCCCCTTTGAATCCTCCTGCCGCTTCAATCAATTCATTTTGATTCATTCCGAGTGGAACAAGGAAATTGCCAGGTTCATTTACAGCATCTCCACTTACTGTTACTACTCGTTCCATTAATGGTTTTCCGGTAATGACTGCTCGATGAATGCTGATTAATGTCTCCACATTATCTACTACACAGCCTGCATCTGCCGGCAGCATGCTGGAATTGATTGCCCTACCTGTAGAGGCATAAATCAATTGACGCTCTGCACCCTGCGGATACTTTGTCTGAAGTGCTACTACTTTGATTCGCGGTTCATTCTGAACAAGCTCTTCTAACCGTTGGATACAGTCTGATTTATTATCTTCTATCGCCAAAATTCCTGTAGCATTATCAAATAGCTGAAGAACAACCTTCAGACCGCTGATAAGCTCATCCGGATTTTCCAGCATTCTGCGATAGTCCGCCGTAATATACGGTTCACACTCTGCACAGTTTGCAATAATATAATCTATCTTTTCAGGTTCTTTCGGAGACAGTTTTACCCTTGTCGGGAAACCTGCACCCCCCATTCCAACGATCCCCGCATCTGCAATGATATTAAGAATTTCTTCTTTTGTCATGTAGATCAGCGGTTTTCGCTCTTCATAGGTTACTTCTTCATACTGTTCATCATTTTCGATCACAATACTGTTTACCTTTGCACCTGTCGGATTATATCTCGGCTCAATTGCTTTTACCGTACCGGAAACAGATGCGTAAATCGGTGATGATACAAATCCACTGCTTTCGGCAATCTTTTGCCCTTTCAACACTCTATCACCAACAGAAACGATTGCCTGTGCAGGCGCACCTATATGCTGTGAAAGAGGGTATACAAGAGTCCCTTTCGGTTTCAATACCTGGATGGCTTTGTCTTTGGCGAGACTTTTGCCATCATTCGGATGAACACCACCTTTAAATGTTACAAGCTTCATACCCCATTATCCTTTCTCTTTAAGTCTTATCCTTCTCTATTATAGGCAAAAGCAATATAAAAATCCAGTTTTCCGCGCAAAAATATTGTACATTTTAGCATACAAAAAAGCTTCGAAATTGATATTTTTTCGTCAATATGTAAAAAGGACTGTACACTTCTGTACAGTCCTTCGCACTATTCAGTCTTATTCTTCCTCTGCTGCTTCTTCAGATGATGTCTCTGGTTCTAATGCTTTCATGCTTAAGCTGATTTTTTTCTCTTCTTCATTCAGGTCTACTACTTTTGCTGTAATCTCCTGACCAATGCTCAGCACATCTGCCGGTTTTTCAACATGTGCTCTTGAAATCTGAGATACATGAAGTAATGCATCTACACCCGGAGCAAGTTCTACGAATGCACCAAAATCTGTCATTCTTGCAACTTTTCCTGTTACAACGCTTCCAACAGCATATGCTTCAGCTGCATTTGCCCACGGATTTGTCTCTGGGAATTTTAAAGATAAAGCAACTTTTGTATCGTTAATATCTTTTACAAGAACTTTCACAGTATCGCCTACCTGGAATACTTTTTTCGGGTTCTCTACTCTGCCCCAAGACATTTCAGAAATATGAAGTAAACCATCTACTCCGCCGAGGTCAATGAATGCACCAAAATCTGTTACATTCTTAACAGTTCCTTCTACTGTATCACCAACCTGAAGTTTTGCAAATAATTCTTTCTGAAGTTCTGCTTTCTTAGCAACAAGAAGCTGTCTTCTGTCTCCGATAATACGGTTTCTTCTTGGATTGAATTCGCTGATAACAAATTCAATTTCCTGTCCCTGATATTTTCCTAAGTCTTTCTCATATGTGTCAGATACAAGGCTTGCCGGAATAAATACTCTTGCTTCATCAACAACAACACTTAAGCCGCCGCCTAAAATCTGAGTTACAGTTGCTTTCAGAACTTCTTTGTTCTCAAATGCTTCACGCAGTCTTTCGTTGCCTTTTTCAGCTGCCAATCTCTTATATGTTAAGAGCACCTGACCTTCTCCGTCATTGACTTTCAGAACTTTCACTGTCATCGGATCTCCAACAGATACAAGCGTTGTTAGATCTACACCGGTTTCGTTTGTATATTCACTGCGTGTAATGATACCGTCTGCTTTATATCCGATGTTCAGGATAATCTCATCCGGTTTTACATCGATAACTGTACCGTCTACTACCTCTCCGTTATGTATTGTTTTAAATGACTCTTCTAACATTTGTTCAAAAGTTAAATCTGACATTATTTTGAACCTCCTCAATTATTTTATTGGGCGTCGATGCCCCAGCTGTAATACCTACTGTTTCCGAGGACCCTAATTGATTCAAATCCAAATCGTCAAGTGTCTGAATATAGTACGTATTGTTACATGCTTTTTTTGATATTTCAAATAGCTTTTGGGTATTGGAGCTGTGCTTATCACCAACGACAAGCATGGCATCAACTTTCCCGGCAATGCAAAGCGCCTCATCCTGACGTTCTTTCGTAGCACTGCAAATCGTATTTAAAACACTTATATGATACCCCATTTTTTCTATAATTTCAACTAATTCTTTAAATTTATTGTAATTAAATGTCGTCTGTGATACAATACACAGCTCCTGATCAAAGGAAGTATGAAATCTGTGGACATCTTCCTTTGATCCGATTACTGTCACTTTTGTTTTAGACCACCCTTTAATTCCTTCCACTTCCGGATGTTTTTCATTCCCGATAATAATAATTTCTTTACCTTTGGCACTTTCTTCTGCTACGATTTTATGAATTTTTTTAACAAAAGGGCATGTAGCATCCACACAGGTAATCTTATTTTTTTCCAAAAGATCATAAATATGTTTTGCTACACCATGAGAACGGATTACAACAATCCCATCCTGCAACGCAGCCAGCTCCTCCTCTGATTCGATTACTTCTACCCCTTTTTGCCTAAGATCGTTCACAACAATCTCATTATGAATAATCGGACCATAAGTATAAACTTTTTTTCCCCGATTTGTTTCTGCCTGCTCATAAACAGTCTCTACAGCCCTCTTCACACCAAAACAAAAGCCCGCTGTTTTTGCTACTTTTATCTGCATAATGCTTTAATCGCCTCCACTACTTCCTCAATCGTCATATCCGAAGAATCTATTAAAACTGCATCTTCTGCCTGGCAAAGTGGAGAAACCTGGCGGTTCATATCCTGATAATCTCTCTGTTCAATATCCTGCGCGACTTTCTCATAATCACAATCTTCACCCTTCTCTAAAAGTTCCTGATAGCGTCTTTTTGCTCTTGTTTCCACACTAGCCGTCAAGTATATTTTCACATCGGCATCCGGAAGGATTCTTGTTCCGATATCACGTCCATCCATGACCACATCCTCGGTTCTGGCAAGCTCTCTCTGCAGCGCCAATAAATGCTCACGCACTTCAGCAACAGCGGAACTTTTAGATGCCATATTTCCCACCATTTCTTCTCTAAGCCTGTCTGTAACATTCTCTTCATTTAGGTATACCTGCTGTATCCCATCTTCATAGACAATCTTAACTTCTGCACCTGTACAGGCTTTGGCAATCGAATTACTATCTCCCGGATCGATTCCGAGTTTTAGAAAATACAGCGCCATTGCCCGATACATTGCTCCTGTGTCTACATAAATAAATCCTTTTTCTTTCGCAACTTTTTTTGCTATTGTACTTTTACCGGCACCAGCCGGTCCATCTATTGCAATATTATATCCCATCTAAACTCTGCCTCCGTATTATTCTTCTGCGATTCCGGCGTTCATCCCCGCTGCATAAGCTGTTGACCATGCAATCTGAAGATTAAATCCGCCTGTCAGCGCATCCAGATCCAAAACTTCTCCCGCAAAATAAACGCCCGGTACAATCTTGGACTCCATTGTCGCCGGATTGATTTCTTTTACGTTTACACCGCCTTTTGTAATAATTGCTTCATTATAATCCCGCAAGCCGGTCAATGTTGCCGGAAATGCTTTCATCAATTTTACAAATCTCTGGCGTTCTTCCTTTGAAATTTCATTTACTTTTTTATCCGGATCGATTCCACTAAGTGAAATCATTACCGGAATCAATTTTGCCGGAAAGAGCTTGTGGACCGCATTTTTAAACTGTTTATTCCGATTCTCCTCAAAATCCCGGATTACTCTTTGATCAAGCTGTTCTTCTGAAAGTGCGGGTTTGAGATCAATCTGAAGTTCCAATGATTGTTTTAAAAGCCTTTTTCCCACAATGCTGCTGGCACTTAACATCAGCGGTCCGCTTACTCCATAATGAGTGAACAGCATTTCTCCAAAATCACTGTACAGAACTTTTTTGCCATTCAAAATCTTTACTGCTACATTGCGAAGCGACAGTCCCTGAAGCTCATGCGTATAGACTTCCTCCGTCTCCATCGGAACAAGCGCAGGCATCAGCTCTGTTACCTTATGGCCCAGTTCCGCTGCAAACCGGTATCCATCTCCACGAGATCCCGTTGTCTGATAAGAAAATCCACCGGTTGTAATAATACAGGCATCTCCATATATTTTTTCCCCTTTTTCAAGTCTAATAGCTTCAAATCTTCCTTCTTTTATAAGAATTTCTTTCACTTTTGTATTCAGATGTATTTGCACGCCCTGCATTTTCATCTCTTTTTGCAGCACCTGAATCACATCTGAAGAATGATCTGATACCGGAAACACTCTGTCTCCCCGTTCAATTTTTGTCTTCAGTCCGATTTCTTCAAAAAAGCGAATGGTATCCTCATTTGTATATCCATAAAAACTGCTGTACAAAAACTTAGCATTGGACACAACAGATTGAAAAAGCACTTCCATGTCAGCTGCGTTTGTCAGATTACAGCGTCCTTTTCCTGTAATAAATAATTTTTTTCCAAGCTTTTCATTCTGTTCATATAAATGTACTTCCTGTCCATTTCTTGCAGCAAAGATAGCCGCAAACATTCCGGCAGCTCCTCCGCCTATTATCAGCACTTTATTCTTCATATCCTAATTCCATCCTGTCATCTACCTGATTCAGTTCATCACCACTGTATACTTGATATTCATCCCAGATTTCTTCCAGTGTCTCCAACGTCTTTACAACTTCCTTTTGTTTTTTCATACACAATGCTACAACAAGTGCATTGATCACGCTAAGCGGCGCCACAAGCGAATCTACAATAGAAGCCATATCGCTTCTTGCAATCAGATTGCAGGAAGAATAAATTGTCATTGGCGAATGTACACTGTCTGTCAGCGTAATCACCTTTGCTTTTCTATTGCTGGCAAATTCTAATGCCTTTAGTGTACGCATCGAATACCGAGGAAAACTAATACCGATTACGACATCCTCCTCTCCTATTCGTATCATCTGTTCAAAAATCTCACTGGAACTGTTGGTATGAACCAATGTAATATGGTCAAAAATCAGATTCAAATAATAGCATAAGAAGTTAGCCAACGGTGCACAGCTGCGAATCCCAATAATATATATCTTTCGCGCCTTTACAATCGTATCCACTGCTTCTTCAAAAGCTTTCTGATCCAGACTTCCTATCGTCATCTTAATCTTCTCAATATCTGACTGCAACACAGACTCCAAAATTTCCGATTGACTGATACGCCCATAAGTCACTTCCATACGCTGGATGGAATTCAGCTTATGTCTAACAAGTTCTTCCAACGCTCTTTGAAAGCCCGGGTATCCTTTATAACCAAGCTGAGTTGCAAAGCGCACCACCGTAGACTCACTTACTCCTACAACTTTTCCAAGCCTGGCTGCGGTCAAAAATACTGCCTTATCGTAATTCTGAACAATATAGTCTGCAAGCCGTTTCTGCCCTTTACTCAGTTCTTTGTACTGTTCTTCTATTCTCCGCAATAATTCATTCTTATTGTTACTGCTCATATTCTGACTCTTCCTTTTTTCTAAAATACCTCTTCTATATTAAATGTTTTTCAGAAAAAAAACAAGGAAGAAAACCAGAATCTCTGATTTTCTCCCCGATTATTTATTTCCTTATACCGGATAAGCACCGTTCTCTGTATCGGCAACTGTCTGATCGACTTTTGTCTGCTGAGCTTCCCGATATTTAAAATAGTCCGTTGCCACCTGTGGGAATAATGCATAAGACAATACGTCCTCATCCTGTTGCGACCACTGTGCCATTTCTCCACGCAGTGTGTCGAGTTCATCCGGAATCAGATCTGCCGGACGGCATGTAATAACTTCCGCATCCCCTATACATTTCTTTTGTACTTCTTCGTTAAATGGCTTAACAGTTTTTCCGTATTTTCCACTTAGAATATCTTTCGTTTCTTTTGTTGCCATTTTGTAACGTTCGCCCATCAATACGTTAAATACAGCCTGTGTACCAACAATCTGTGAAGACGGTGTTACAAGCGGCGGTTCTCCGAGGTCTTTTCGCACTCTTGGAACTTCTTCTAACACTTCGTAATACTTATCTTCTGCACCTTGCTCCTTTAACTGAGATGTCAAGT
Source organism: uncultured Lachnospiraceae bacterium (assembly GCA_958446945.1). Taxonomy (GTDB): domain Bacteria; phylum Bacillota; class Clostridia; order Lachnospirales; family Lachnospiraceae; genus UBA9414. The sequence goes on from CAUCYJ010000095.1 coordinate 7,881, forward strand.
TAGAAAGCATTCCTCCCGGAACCTGATACAAAAGCGTCTTAATATTAACTCCCAAGTTCTTTGGATTAAGAAGACCCGACTCCAGAGCCTCATCTCGGATCGGACGGAAATAATCTGCAATTTCTGCAAGCAATTTCTGATCCAGTCCTGTATCGTACGGCGTTCCCTTAAATGTCTCTACCATAACTTCTGTCGCCGGCTGAGACGTTCCCATTGCAAACGGTGAGATTGCAGTATCAATCACATCAACTCCAGCTTCAACTGCCTTCAAATAAGTCATAGACGCAACGCCTGATGTGTAATGTGTATGAAGTTGAATCGGAAGTGTTGTTGCTTCTTTCATCGCCTGTACCAGTTCTGTTGCTTTATACGGCACAAGAAGTCCTGCCATATCTTTAATACAGATTGATGTAGCTCCCATATCTTCAATTCTTTTTGCAATATCGATCCAGTATTCCAGTGTATAAGCATCTCCCAGTGTATAAGAAAGAGCAACCTGTGCATCTGCTTTTTCTGACACTGCTGCTGTTACCGCTGTCTGAAGGTTGCGAAGGTCATTCAGACAATCAAAAATACGAATAATATCAATTCCATTTGCAACAGATTTCTTCACGAAATATTCTACTACATCATCTGCATACGGGCGATATCCGAGAATATTCTGCCCACGGAACAGCATCTGAAGTTTTGTGTTTTTAAATCCGGCACGGAATTTACGAAGTCTGTCCCACGGATCTTCTTTCAAAAATCTGAGAGAAGCGTCAAATGTGGCTCCGCCCCAACATTCGACAGAATGATATCCGACCTGATCCATTTTATCAACGATCGGAAGCATCTGTTCCGTTGTCATACGTGTCGCAATCAAAGACTGATGTGCATCACGCAGAATTGTTTCAGTTATTTTAATTGGTTTTTTTACCATTTCTGCCATTGTGTGTTCCTCCTATTTCTTGGACAATTATGCCCTGTCTCTTATACCCCGAAAATTGCCATAAATGTTCCGGCAGCAACCGCTGTTCCGATTACACCAGCCACATTTGGTCCCATTGCATGCATCAGCAGGAAGTTCGTCGGATCAGCTTCTGCACCAACTTTCTGTGATACACGCGCTGCCATCGGTACTGCAGATACTCCGGCAGAACCGATCAGCGGATTGACTTTTCCGTGAGTTGCATAACACATAATCTTACCAAAAATAACACCAGATGCTGTTCCGAACGCAAACGCAATCAAACCAAGCGCTACAATCTTTAATGTAGTCCAGTTCAGGAATGCTTCTGCACTTGTTGTAGCACCAACAGATGTTCCAAGTAAAATAACAACAATATACATCATTGCATTTGACGCAGTCTCTGTCAGCTGTCTTACAACGCCACATTCTTTAAACAGGTTTCCGAGCATCAGCATACCAACAAGCGGAGCCGTTGTCGGAAGAATCAGGCAGACAACGATTGTAACGATGATCGGGAACAGAATTCTTTCCAGTTTTGATACCGGACGGAGCTGTTCCATTTTAATCTTTCGCTCTTTTTCCGTTGTCAGAAGCTTCATGATCGGCGGCTGAATAATCGGCACAAGCGACATATAAGAATACGCTGCTACAGCAATCGGTCCCAGAAGTCCTGTCTGCTGCAGTTTGCTTGCAAGGAAAATAGATGTTGGTCCGTCAGCACCGCCAATGATAGAGATGGCAGCAGCTGCTTTATCTGAGAATCCCATTGCCATAGCGCCAAGATATGCCGCGAAAATACCAAACTGAGCAGCAGCTCCAAGAAGGAAGCTGGCCGGATTTGCAATCAGAGGACCGAAATCAGTCATAGCCCCGACTCCCATGAAAATCAGGGATGGAAGAATTGCCCATTCATCCAGTTTGAAGAAATAATATAATAATCCACCTGTTCCGTTCGCTGCATCTTCAGCATGGAGCATAATATCCGGATAGATATTAACAAGCAGCATACCAAATGCGATCGGAATCAGAAGTAACGGTTCGAACCCATGCTTTATCGCCAGATACAGGAAACCGCATGCAACTGCAATCATCAAAAAGTTTCCCCATGTCAGATTGAAGAAGGCAGTCTGATGAACGAGGTTTCCCAGGGT
>CAUCYJ010000096.1:0-9887 GCA_958446945.1 uncultured Lachnospiraceae bacterium
AGATTACACCTCCGCATGATAAAGGAATCATGGATGAAGTGAATGCAATAGAGCGCCATGATGAATGTAAGACAATCAGTTTTGAAGAAGCAAAGGAAAAGAATTTTTATATTGTGATCGGCTCTGAAATTGACGATGCATATATCGCTGAACTGAAGAAGCAGGTGCTTCATCAGGATGCCATTGATAAGATGCAGAGCGAACTGAAGATTGTTTATAGCCCGCTTCACGGAACCGGTAATATTCCGGCAAGACGTGTTTTGAAAGAGCTTGGTTTTGAACATGTCTATGTAGTAAAAGAACAGGAACTTCCGGACGGTAATTTCCCAACAGTGTCTTATCCGAATCCAGAAGCAAAAGAAGCATTTGAACTTGGACTAAAGCTTGCGAAAGAAGTTGATGCAGATCTTGTGCTTGCAACAGATCCGGATGCAGACCGTCTTGGTGTTTATGTAAAAGATACCGTATCAGGAGAGTATAAAGTACTTACTGGTAATATGTCCGGTTGTCTGTTGGCAGATTATGAGATTACACAGAGAAAAGCATTAAAAGGACTTCCGGAAGACGGATATTTGATTAAGACAATTGTTACATCGAATATGGCTGATGCCATTGCAAAAGAAAATGGCATCGGATTGATCGAAGTTCTGACAGGATTCAAATATATCGGACAGCAGATTCTTGGTTTTGAGACAAGCGGAAAAGGCGAGTATGTATTTGGATTTGAAGAGAGCTACGGATGTCTGATCGGAACACATGCGAGAGATAAAGATGCGATTGTTGCAACAATGGCACTTTGCGAAGCTGCTGCCTATTATAAGACACAGGGCAAGACACTTTGGGATGCGATGATCGATGCTTATGAAAAGTACGGATATTACAAAGACGATATTCAGTCTATCACTTTGAAAGGAATTGAAGGACTTGCCAAGATCCAGGAGATTCTTGAAACACTTAGAAAAGAACCGCCGAAAGCATTTGGCGCATATAAAGTAGAAAAAGTGAGAGACTATCAGGCAGATACAATTACGGATCTTGCAACAGGTATGACAGTGCCGACGGGACTGCCGAACTCAAATGTACTTTATTATGAGTTAAATGATGCCGCATGGGTATGTGTAAGACCATCCGGAACAGAGCCTAAAGTGAAATTTTACTATGGTGTAAAAGGCACTTCTCTGGCAGATGCAGACAGCAGATCCGAAGAGCTTGGAAAGACGATTCTCGAAATGATTCAGGAAATGTTGTAAATCATCGAAAAAAGCCGGAAAATGTGCAAATACAGGCGAATTTTCTTGACAAAGTGAAAAACGCGTGGTTATACTGATTGAGATACTAACACGTTGGTACTTCAGCCAATCAGGGCTGTTTATCATATCCAGAGTTCTATAACAAGAGGAGGAAGAATTTTCATGAATAAAACAGAACTTATTGCAGCAATCGCTGAGAATGCAGAATTATCAAAAAAAGATTCTGAAAAAGCTTTAAAAGCATTTGTAGATGTAATCGCAGAAGAATTAAAAAAAGGTGAAAAAGTACAGCTTGTAGGTTTTGGTACATTTGAAGTCAGCGAGAGAGCTGCAAGAGAAGGAAGAAATCCGCAGACAGGAAGTACAATGGTAATTCCGGCTTCTAAGTCACCGAAGTTTAAACCAGGTAAAGCATTCAAAGATGCGATCCAGTAAGATTCGAGAATAGATTGAATACAAATGGCATTATAAGGCAGCTTATAATGCCATTTTTTAGGAGAAAGAAAGATGAGATTAGACAAATTTTTAAAAGTATCCAGACTAATCAAGCGCAGGACAGTAGCGAATGAAGCGTGTGACGCCGGAAGAGTGCTTGTGAATGGAACAGTAGCAAAGGCTTCTGTGAAAGTGAAACCGGGAGATGTGATTGAGATCCAGTTCGGGACAAAGACAGTAAAGGCAGAGGTGCTGCAGATTCAGGAAACAACAAAGAAAGATGAGGCGAAAGACCTCTTCCGCTATCTGTAGAGAGTTTCTGGTATAAATACGGACGACCTTTCATACAATTAGGAAAGAAGAACATGTTGTGTGGAGGGAGTGTATAATTTATGGAAGAAAGGCAGATTCAGAAAGCGCATAAGCTAGTCGTCAATAATAGAAAAACAAGTACGGTAACAGGGGTATTGGATGTGCTTTCTTTCGACTTAAACGAGATCCTTCTTGAAACAGAGCTTGGGATGTTAATGGTAAAAGGAAGTGATCTTCATGTAAACCGTCTGAGCCTGGAAAAAGGAGAAGTTGATCTGTCCGGGACGATTGATAGCATTGCGTATTCAGAAATTCATGCAGCAGGCAAGCAGGGTGAGAATTTGTTTGCCAAGCTGTTCCGATAGCCTATGATCTTAGGAATTGAACGAGAGGCAGCGATTTTTGCAGATGCGCTTCTTACGGGTTTTTTTATTTGGGGTGTTTATACATCTCTTCGCATTTTCCGAAGAATTGTGAAGCATAAAATGGCAGTCGTTGCAGCAGAAGATCTTACATATTGGTTTTGGACAGCATTATTTTTATTCCGGGAAATGTATCTTACCTGTGACGGCAGTATTCGGTGGTATTTTGTGCTTGGCGTATGTCTTGGAGGAGCAGCAGGATATGGAATGCTGACATGGATTGGGAAAATATGTCGGATTCTGAAGGTTTGTTTTTCCGGAAAAAGCGGAAAACCACTTGAACATTCCCGGAAAAGACGTTAATATAAATATGATAACGATAACCTGATAGAGAAAGTAAGGGAGAATGCAATGGCAGGCATTAAGCAGAAGAGCCGTGCGAGAAAGCAGAGAAAGCGTATTTTGCATCATAAACAGAGTATATTGCTGATTAGTGGAGTGATGCTCTTTCTCGTAGTTGTGATAACAGTGGGCGGTATGTCCTTGAAAGCAAAGAACGCTGCATATCAGGAGCAGCAGGAAGAGCTGCAGAGTCAGATTGATAAAGCAAAAGAACGTGCGGATGAAATTGACGATCTGGAAGAATATGTAGGATCTGATTCATATACAGAAGAAGTTGCCCGTGAGAAATTGGGACTTGTATATCCGGATGAGATTATATTAGAGCCAGAGAACTAAAATAAATAGCATAAATAAATTTTTACGAAAGATAACTTCCGGAGACAGAGGTCTCCGGAAGTTTCTTTTGTTTATGAGGAGGACTGAATATGAGAGACACGAAAGAGCAGATGACAGTGATGGAAAATCCGTATGTAGAGCAGATTGAAAAATTTGCCTCATCACTTCAGAAGCTGTCCGGCATATTTCTGAGTCTGGAAGGAGTGAAAAAAACATTTGCACCGGAAGAAGTGGAGCAAATGCTGGATCAGGTACATAGAAAAGTATGTGCGTCCTGTGAGGAGTACGAGATTTGTATGAAAGAACGGCAGACGGAGATGCGTCAGTTCATTTATGATCTTCTTCTGACAATTGAGAATTACGGTACAGATTTGAATATTGAAATGAAGCGGAAACTTGAGAAGCGATGCTGTGCTTCAGAGGAATTGTTGGAAGAATTGTTAGAAGCGTTTGGAAGCGCAAAACAGGAACTGCTTTGGAATAACCGGATTGTGCAGAATCGACAGGGCTGTGCAAAGCAAATGGATTTGTTTACCGAAGTAGTAAGACAGGCAGCGAAGGAGATTGGTGCCAGTATCTTGCGGGATGAGCATCTTGAGAAAAAACTGCGGAATCGTTTTCGAAAAAGCGGTATACGACTTCTCCAAAGCCTGTTTTTTGTAACGGAAAACGGAAGGTATGAAATTCATGTTACAATCAAGGCAATGAAACATCAGTGTATTACAACAAAAGAAGTTGCAAGAATTGTGTCTTCCTGCACAGGGAAACATCTGATTCTCCAGGCAGATGAACGTCCGATCCTGCCGGAAGAATACTGTACAGTTGTATGCATGGAAAATGCTTCTTTTTATTCGCTGCGCGGGGTTGCCAAGATTGGAAAAGGATGTGATAAGATTTCCGGAGATAATTTTCTTATGATGGAGCTGCCGGGAGGAAAAGAAGGAGCAGTAATTTCAGACGGAATGGGATCGGGTGAAAAGGCATTTCGGGAGAGTGCTCGTGTAGTAGAACTTTTGGAAGAACTTCTGGAAGCCGGGTATCCGCACAAAATGGCGCTTCAGCTCATGAATACAGCGCTTGTGGCGGGACGGGAGGAAATCTGTTTTTCCACAATTGATATGAGTATCTTTGATATGTATTCCGGTGTGTGTGAATTTGTAAAAGTCGGCGCGTCTACGACATTTGTAAAATGCGGACAAGAGGTGGAACGGATTACTTCAACAAGTCTTCCGCTTGGCGTTGTGCAGAATCTGGAATTTGATACAGTAACGAAGCAGCTTGAGAGCGGAGATGTAGTAGTAATGGTAACAGACGGAGTTATGGATGCACTTCCGGTAGGTGAGCAGGAACTTGTGTTGGAGACGATTATCAAAGGAACAGAAATCCAGAACCCAACGGAGATGGCAGAGCATATTCTCGAACAGGTATTGAATTTTACCGGAGAGAAACCGCTTGATGATATGACGGTACTTGTAATTGGAATCTGGAATGTGTAGCATCCGGAATATGAGGATAGGCGGCAATAGGTAAGAAAGTCGGAAGCTTGACTTTGAACAGAAAATTCATTATATTTGTACTGGAATCTAATAATGATAATAGAGCAGGAATACTGCATAGATGACAGGATCAAAGTTATGATAGAAAAAATTAGAGCATATGTAGAGAAGTATCATATGCTGGAACAATCAGATATTGTAGTTGCAGGCATATCAGGGGGAGCAGACTCGGTATGCCTTCTTTTCGTATTAATGGATCTGCAAAAAGAGATTGGGTTTCAAATCCGTACAGTGCATGTGCATCATGGTTTGCGGGGGGAGGCGGCAGATGCAGACGCAGCTTTTGTGAAAGAGTTGACAGAACAATACAAAATCCCCTGTACAATTTATTACTATGATGTGGAATTAGAAGCGAAAAAACGGAAACAATCTACAGAAGAGGCAGGGAGAGAGGTGCGCCGGGAAGCATTTCAAAAAGAACGGGAGCTGTATGGAGGAACGAAAATTGCGCTGGCGCATCACAGCGATGATAATGCGGAGACATTTCTCATGAATCTTATCAGAGGGAGCCGGCTGCAGGGACTTGGAGGTATGCGTCCGGTATCCGGCAGCATGATTCGGCCTCTTCTGTGTGTCAGAAGAAAAGAAATTGAAATGTACCTGGAAGAAAGACAGATATCCTACTGTACAGATACAACTAATTTTGAAAATATTTACACAAGAAATAAACTTCGCAATTGTGTAATACCGTATTTGGAAGACGAGATTAATCCGGCAGCAGTAGCGCATATGAATCAGACAATGGAACAGCTTTGGCAAATCAGTGATTATATGAATGCACAGGTAGAGAAAGCATTTGATGAGTATGTGAAGATCAATGAGAAGGAAGTAAGAATTCACATAGCGGCAAGAGCGGCTCTCTCGGAAGTTATTTTTCATATGCTCTGCCACCGTGTGATTGCAAAGGCAGCAGGGAGCGAGAAAAATATTGGACAAAAACATGTAGAACTGTTAAGTTCCATGTGGGATCAGCAAAAGGGAAGCAAACTGTCTTTGCCATATCGACTGGCAGCTGTGCGGGAAGAAACGTTCATTTGTATTAAGAAAATGGAAGAAAAGAATCTGCAAGAGCGAAATGGAGAAACAGGCAGTATAGAAGTTTCGTATCCGGTTATTCCGGGAATGCAGTTAAAAGTAGAAAATAGTGTTATTACTGCAAAATTAATAGAAAAATCTTCCGCAGATGCTGTAAATGTACCAGATAATATATATACGAAATGGTTTGATTATGATATAATAAAAGATACTGTAATAGTCAGAAAACGGCGTCCCGGAGATTATATTATAATTGATAAGTCCGGGAAAAAGCAGAAATTGAAATCTTATTTTATTAATGAAAAGATTCCAAAAGAAGAGAGAGACCGGATCTGGCTTGTTGCACAGGGAAGTCATGTGCTGTGGATAGCGGGATATCGCAGAGGATGTGCGGCATATGTCTTAGAAAAAACAAAAAGAATTTTAGAAATCACGATACATGGAGGAGAAAAAGATGTCAGAAACAATTAGAGAACTTATTTCAGAAGCTGCACTTGATGCGAGAATCAGAGAGTTGGGAAAACAGATCAGTGAAGATTATGCAGGAAAACAGGTACATTTAATCTGTGTTTTAAAAGGCGGAGTATTTTTTATGTGTGAACTTGCTAAGAGAATCACTGTCCCGGTGTCAATGGATTTTATGAGTGTGGGAAGTTACGGAGATGGAACAACATCAAGCGGTGTTGTAAAGATTGCAAAAGATCTTGACGAAAGCCTGGAAGGAAAGGATGTTCTTGTTGTGGAAGACATTATTGATTCCGGAAGAACATTATCTTATCTGCTTGAGATCCTTGCTAAGAGAGGACCAAAGAGCATGAAGCTTTGTACACTGCTTGACAAACCGGATCGCCGTGTCAGAGAAGTGAAGGTAGATTATACAGGCTTTGTGATTCCGGATGAATTTATCGTAGGATATGGTCTGGATTATGCACAGAAGTACAGAAATCTGCCGTATATCGGTATTGTTGAAGGAATTGAATAGGAAGGAGCAGCAAATTGGACAGTAATAAGAACAGAGGATTTGGGGGTGCGACCTTTATTTTGTTCCTGGTGACGCTGTTTGCAGTGTTCTGGTTTACAAATCAGGCGCAGAACAGAGATCGGGAATTTACTTATCGCGAATATCAGGAAGCTCTTGAAAATGGAGATATTCAGCGCGCAGTAATTAATCAGGACCGTTCTATTCCAACGGGGCAGATCGTCTTTACGCTGGATGACGGAGAGACAAAAACGCTGAATGTGTCTAATGTCAATGAAGTGCAGGAACAGTTGGAAGAGGAGAAGATTGACTTTATTGTTACGAGTGTTCCGGAAGAAAGCTGGATTACGACAGTACTTCTTCCGATGGGAATCTCTATTGTGGCAGTACTTGTTGTATTTTTGTTGATGAATCGGCAGGCAGGCGGCGGTGCGAATGCGAAGGCAATGAATTTTGGAAAGAGCCGCGCCAAAATGAGTACAGATAAAGACAGGAAAGTTAATTTTGATAAAGTTGCAGGACTGAAAGAAGAGAAAGAAGAGCTGGAGGAGATTGTTGATTTCCTGAAAGATCCGACAAAGTACACACAGCTTGGAGCAAGAATTCCGAAAGGAGTGCTTCTTGTAGGACCTCCTGGAACAGGTAAGACATTGCTTGCGAAGGCAGTTGCAGGAGAAGCAGGTGTTCCGTTCTTTAGTATTTCAGGATCTGATTTCGTAGAGATGTTTGTCGGTGTTGGAGCTTCCCGCGTCCGGGATTTGTTTGAAGATGCGAAGAAAAATGCTCCATGTATTGTATTCATTGATGAGATTGATGCAGTTGCAAGACGTCGTGGTACCGGAATGGGCGGCGGCCATGACGAACGGGAACAGACATTGAACCAGATGCTTGTTGAGATGGATGGTTTCGGAGTCAATGAAGGCATTATCGTAATGGCGGCAACGAACCGTGTCGATATCCTTGACCCGGCAATCCTTCGTCCGGGAAGATTTGATAGAAAAGTTGTTGTAGGGCGTCCGGATGTTCTTGGACGTGAAGAGATTTTGAAAGTGCATGCGAAGGGAAAACCGCTTGGAGATGATGTGGATCTGAAACAGATTGCACAGACAACAGCAGGATTTACCGGTGCAGATCTTGAGAATCTTCTCAATGAAGCGGCAATCTATGCGGCGAAAGACAGCCGTCCGTATATTACACAGGCAGATATTCGCCATTCTTTCGTGAAGGTAGGAATCGGATCAGAGAAGAAGAGCCGTGTGATTTCTGATAAAGAAAAGAGAATTACAGCTTACCATGAGGCGGGTCACGCGATTTTATTCCATGTGCTTCCGGATGTCGGACCGGTATATAGTGTTTCTATTATCCCAACCGGAGCAGGAGCAGCAGGATATACGATGCCGCTTCCGGAGCAGGATGAAATGTTCCTGACAAAAGGAAAAATGCTGCAGGATATTACAGTATCATTAGGAGGCCGTATTGCAGAGGAGAAGATTTTCGGCGATATTACAACGGGAGCGTCACAGGACATTAAACAGGCAACAGCGACAGCGAGAGCAATGGTAACGAAGTATGGTATGTCCGAACGTCTCGGAACGATCAACTATGATGATGACAATGATGAGGTATTTATTGGACGTGATCTGGCACATGCAGCGCGCAGCTATGGGGAGCGTATCGCAGGAGAAATTGATGCAGAAGTGAAAAATATTATTGACGGATGCTACCGTCATGCAGAACAGCTTCTGGATGAGTATATGCCGGTACTTCACTCTTGTGCAGAGCTTTTGATGGAGAAAGAAAAGATTACGAGAGAAGAATTTGAGGCATTATTTGAAACTCCGGACAGATCAGAGGGATAGCGTATGAATAAAGAGGCACTTTATAGTGACGGAACAGGCAATTATATAAACCCGGCAGAGCCACAGGCGGATGAGATATTAACCATCCGCTTTCGTACTGCTAAAAATGATGCAGACGAAGTGTGGCTTGTGACAGAAAAAAGCCAATATCCGATGCACAAAGAAGTAAGCCGGGGACTTTTTGATTATTATACAATTAATTATCAGCTTGGAAAAGAACGCTTTCGTTATTGCTTTGAGATTAAGAGCGGTGCTGAACATATTTATTATCATCAGTGTGGTCCTTCCGATAAGATTATTGATGATTATTACTTTATGGTGGCGCCGGGCTTTTCTACACCGGAGTGGGCGAAAGGCGCTGTCATGTATCAGATCTATGTGGATCGTTTTTGTAATGGAACGCCGGATAATGATGTAGAAACTGGAGAATACATGTATCTGGGGGACAAGAGCATACGGGTAACAGACTGGTATCAGTACCCTGCCAGCATGGATGTAAGAGAATTTTACGGAGGCGACCTTCAGGGGGTAAGAGAGAAATTAGACTATCTTCAAGGGCTTGGAGTAGAGGTCATTTATTTCAATCCGATTTTTGTGTCACCGTCGAATCACAAATATGATACACAGGATTATGACTATGTAGATCCGCATATTGCCGTCATTAAAAATGATGGTGGGAATCTGCTGCAGGGGTGGGAAGGAAATAACCGATCTGCTGAAAAATATCGTGTAAGAACAACAGATCGGGAGAATCTGGAAGCCAGTAACGAATACCTTGCAGAACTGATTCAGGAAGTCCACAAAAGAGGAATGAAAATAATTCTGGATGGAGTCTTTAATCACTGTGGCTCTTTTAACAAATGGATGGATCGGGAATATATTTATCATAACGTAGAAGGTTATGAGCCGGGTGCGTATATTTCTTCCAAAAGCCCATATAGAAATTACTTTAACTTTTATAGCAGAGAAGCTGAAAACTGGCCGGACAATGACAATTATGAAGGCTGGTGGGGCCACAACACACTTCCGAAATTAAACTATGAGCAGTCACAGGAATTGGAAGATTATATTATCAATGTCGGAAGAAAATGGGTGTCAGAACCGTTTTGTGCGGATGGCTGGCGTCTTGATGTGGCAGCAGATCTCGGTAAAACAAATGATTATAATCATGAATTTTGGAAAAAGTTTCGAAAAGCAGTCAAAGAAGCGAATCCGGAAGCGATCATTCTGGCGGAACATTACGGTGATCCCCAGGAATGGCTTCAAGGAGATGAGTGGGATACTGTTATGAATTATGATGCCTTCATGGAACCGGTAACACTATTTTGGACCGCTTCCGGAATTGAACTGAATGTAAAAGC
>CAUCYJ010000097.1:0-9874 GCA_958446945.1 uncultured Lachnospiraceae bacterium
TTACCGATAGAGATCGGCTCACCTTTAATACCCCGGATACATCTTCCTTCACACTGTGACTCCTGAGGACATACACGTCCACAGATTGCAGGAAGCGCTGAAGATTTACCGATAATTTTGTATGCTTCTTCAATATTTCCTTCTTTTACTTCATTAATAAATGCCGGAATGTTAATTGCTACAGGGCATCCCTGAATACATTTCGCATTTTTACAGTTAATACATCTGCTTGCCTCTTCCATAGCTTCTTCTTTGTTATATCCAAGACAAACTTCATCAAAGTTCGTTGCACGAACCTTTGGATCCTGTTCTCTTACTGGTACTTTCTTTAATACGTCCATTACTCGTCACCTCCGCAATGACCACATCCGCCGTGATGTGTATCACCTTCCTGTAATTTCAGCATTGCTCTTCCCTCTGCTGTTTTATAAATCTGCTGTCTCTTCATAGCTTCGTCAAAGTTTACAAGATGTCCGTCGAACTCCGGTCCGTCTACACATGCAAATTTAATTTCTCCGCCAACAGAAAGACGACATGCACCACACATACCTGTTCCGTCTACCATAATCGGGTTCATACTTACAATCGTCGGAATCTCAAGTTTCTTTGTAAGCAGGCATACGAATTTCATCATGATCATCGGTCCGATTGCAACACATACATCATACTTGTTGCCTTCTTCAACTAATTTTTCGATCATGCTTGTTACCATACCATGATGTCCATATGTTCCATCATCTGTACAGATATAAAGGTTACCTGCAACCTCTTTCATCATATCTTCAAGGATTAACATATCCTTTGTCTTAGATCCAACAATAACATCTACTGCGATGCCATGCTCTTTCATCCATTTTACCTGTGGATAAACCGGAGCGGCACCAACACCACCTGCAACAAACAGGATTTTTTTCTGTCTTAAGGATTCCATATCTTCATGCACAAACTCAGATGCACATCCTAAAGGACCAGTGAAGTCTCTGAATGAGTCTCCTGCCTGTAATTTTGCCATTTTTTCAGTAGAAGCTCCAACAATCTGGAACACAATTGTAACAGTTCCTGCTTCTCTGTCATAATCACAAATTGTAAGTGGGATTCTTTCTCCCTTTTCGTCCATCTTTACGATAACGAACTGGCCAGGCTCGCAATGTTTTGCAACTCTTGGCGCTTCTACATCCATAAGAAAAATCTTATCTGCCAATGTTTCGGCTTTCAGTATTTTATACATCATAGTCCTCCTCTATTCTTAACTCTACATATTATAATAAAACATAATTAAAAAAATATCAATCTAATTTTGTCATGTTTTCTGTTTTTCGCTTTTTTCAATAATTTTACTGCAAAATAAGCTCATAATTCATCTTTTTTATCTCACTGAGACGTCCTTTACCGTCCACCAGCACTGCACAAAAGATATGATTTCCTTCCGGCATATCAATCGGTCCGGTGTATTTTGTTGATGCTGCTGTTGGAGTTTCAATTTCTCCATCCGCACTGCTGATCGTATAGTAAGCTGTATAACCGCTTGGCACCTGAATCGTTATCTGCATCTGGCGTTCATAATATCCTGTTGATGGCGAAACTGCCGGCGCATCTGCAACCGGATATTCTACTACATATGTTTTCGACACTACAACACTTGGAACACCTTCATCATTCACAGAAATAGCGCTGATTGTTGTAGTTCCTTCACCAATCTGTATAGGTGCTTCATATAATGTACTTTCAGCAGTCGGTTCTGTCCCATCCGTTGTATAATAAATCTTTTGTCCTTTAGACGTCAGAGAAAGTTCCTGCACTTCGTCATAGGTTTTTTCCTCTAAACTGAATTTTGGTTCATTAGAGACATACATATTCAGATCATCTAAAACCCCATCATCTTCACACTCATCTAAAAGTACCGGAATTTTACTGAGCTGATCCGTCTGCTGATAAAACTCAATACATCCTCTGTACAATTCTACGTTTCCAGGATACTTGCTGATAGCTTTCAGATAATACTCTTCTGCTGCATCCGGCTCATTCTGTGCGATATAAACTGCTGCCAAACCATTATAAGCATCCGCTTTTGCATCATCCTGTTTCATTGCCTGATGAAACTTTTCTTCTGCCTGACGATAATTTTTCTGATTAAGATAACGATTTCCACCTTTGACAAGACCATAGTATGTATTTAAATAAATAAAATATCCAAGTGCGCTGAGAATTACGACAACTCCAATGCCGATCAAAATCCGCATACGTTTTTTTGCTTTTTGCCGTTTGCGTTTTAATTCATTCTCTCTCCTGCGCCTTGCACGTTCTTCCTGATGCTTCCTCTCTCTTAACTCAGATTGTCTTATATTGTTAGTGCTCTCTTTTCTCTGCTCATCCAGAAGATGCCGTTCTTTTTCTTCTCTGCGTTTCTGTGCCAGATGAGACTCTGGCTGATCTTCTGTATTTGGTAGAGGAATATTCATCGTATATGAAATCATCCCATTCGAATTTTTCAGATTCTCAATCGGTATTTTATTTCTCGTACGATTCGATGGTTCTTCCTCAAGCGCCCCTTTCACTTGAGCTGTTAATACATCATCCAAAGGATTGTAGTCCGGAACAATCTGTACCTCTTGACCACACTTTTCGCAATAGAGATAACCTTCCGGAATTGTGGCACCACAATTCTTACATTTCATTTATACCATCCCCCAAATTAATTTTCTTTTGTCAATTTATATTTCTGCTGTTGAAAGACAATTCTGTAAAAGCATTGTAATTGTCATTGGTCCGACGCCGCCAGGTACCGGCGTGATAGCTTCCACTTTTGAAAAAACATCTTCATAGTCTACATCACCACAAAGTTTTCCATTTTCATCCCGATCCATCCCGACATCAATCACTACGGCGCCTTCTTTTACATATTCTTTCGTAATCATCTTAGTCTGTCCGACTGCTATGATCAAAATATCAGCCCTTTTTGTCACTTGCGCCAGATTCTCCGTCTTAGAATGTGCGATTGTTACGGTGGCATTTTCCTGTAACATCAAAAGCGCCATTGGTTTACCGACAATATTGCTTCTTCCAACAATAACACATTCTTTTCCTGCAATAGAAATGCCGGAGCGCTTTAACATTTCTACAATTCCTGCCGGTGTGCATGGTTTTGGTCCCGCCGCTCCGATGCAAAGATTACCGACATTATATGGATGAAAACAGTCTACATCTTTTTTCGGAGCAATGCATTCCAACACATGTTTTTCACAAATATGTTTCGGGAGCGGAAGCTGAACAAGAATTCCGCTAACCTTCGGATCCTGATTTAATTGTTTAATCAATTCAAGCAGTTCCTCTTCTGTCGTTGTTGCCGGCAAATGGCGAATATCCGAGGTAATCCCTACAAACTCACATGCTTTTGCCTTATTTCTAACATAAACTGATGAGGCAGGATCATCTCCAACCTGTACAACTGTTAGTCCAATTGCCACTCCTTTTTCTAAAAGCACATCCATTTTCTTTTTCATTTCTACTTTCATGTCTGCTGAAATTTCTTTTCCACTAATGATCTTTGCCATATCGACTCCTCCTGTTCAACAGCTATGTGTTCGCAGTTACAGATACTCTTCCGCATATTGCTCAAATTGTTCCATTGACATAAGCACTTTGCGGGGTTTCGTACCCTCTTCCTCACCAACCACACCGGCTTCAGCTAACTGATCCATAATTCTGGCCGCCCGATTAAAGCCAATTTTAAATACACGTTGCAGCATGCCAATAGAGGCTTTCTCTTTCTCAATAATAAATTTAGCCGCATCCACAAAATAGACATCTCTGTCATCTCCGGAACTTCCGGCGGCAGCTGCATTGCTTGTATTTACATGGTTAGTAATTTCTTCATTATATATTGGATTGCCATTCTCGTTCACGAGATAATCTACAACAGCCTGTACTTCCTGATCTGATACAAATGATCCCTGAACACGCACAGGCTTCTGATAACCTGATGGATAAAAAAGCATATCACCTTTTCCAAGCAATTTTTCTGCTCCATTCATATCAATAATTGTTCTCGAATCCACGCCGGACGATACCGAAAATGCAATTCTGGATGGCATATTTGCCTTAATTAATCCAGTAATAACATTTACAGACGGTCGTTGCGTTGCCAGCACCAGATGGATCCCGGCAGCTCTTGCAAGCTGTGCCAGACGGCAAATTGCCTCTTCTACTTCTCCCGGTGCAACCATCATTA
Organism: uncultured Lachnospiraceae bacterium; assembly: GCA_958446945.1. Classification (GTDB taxonomy): domain Bacteria; phylum Bacillota; class Clostridia; order Lachnospirales; family Lachnospiraceae; genus UBA9414. Next base: position 4,229 of record CAUCYJ010000097.1, read on the forward strand.
AATCAGCCAACTCATCTACAATAATTACAATTTGAGGCATTTTCTTTGGTTTTGCCGGATCATCAATCTCTTTAATTGATTCTACTTTCGTATTATAACCGTTCAGATCACGTACATTATACTGTGCAAAAAGCTGATAACGTTTCTCCATCTCTATAACTGCCCAGTTCAAAGCTCCCGCAGCTTTCTTAGGATCTGTTACAACAGGAATCATCAAATGCGGAATCCCGTTGTAGACGCTTAACTCAACCACTTTTGGATCAATCATGATCAGTTTCACATCTGCCGGATCCGCTTTGTATAAAATACTCATAATCAAGGTATTAATGCAGACAGATTTTCCCGAGCCGGTAGCTCCTGCAATAAGTAAATGAGGCATTTTCTTAATATCTGCTACGACAACTTTACCTGCAATATCTCTACCAACAGCAAATGCGATTTTTGAAGAATGCTTTTTAAACTCTTCTGATTCCAAGAGATCCCGCAGAAGAACTGCCACGTTTTCCTTATTGGGAACTTCAATTCCGACAGCTGCCTTACCCGGGATTGGCGCCTCAATACGAATATCCGCTGCCGCAAGGTTTAACTTAATATCATCCGCCAGGCCAACGATCTTACTGACCTTTACTCCTTGCTCCGGCTGAAGTTCATACCTCGTTACAGACGGCCCACAGCTCACATTTGTTACATGAACATTCACTCCGAAATTCTGAAGTGTCTGCTGCAGTTTCATCGCAGTCTCCCGAAGATGCGCATCTGAATCTCCGCCTCCGCTTCTGCCTTTCTTTAACAGCTTATATGGCGGATATACATAAACCTTTTTCGGTTCTTGTTCTTCTTTACGAATCTTTTCGTCCAGAGCTTTTGTCTCCTCAGCCACTTCACTTCTACTTTCTTTTGTAGATCGTTTTCGATGCTCCGGTACTTCTTTTTGCTGTACCTCTGTCTGTGGCATCTCCATTTTCGGTATCGTCGTTTGTGGCATCTCAGCTATCTCGGTATTCGGAAGTTCTTCATTTAATATTTCATTCGTTTCCGGAATATTAACTTCCGTCGGCATTGCCCGGTTAATTACAAAGTCCGGAACTTCTGATTCCGGAGAAGGTGTAATTTCTTTCATCTCCGGCGTCTTTTTTACAAAATCTTCTTCATTCAATGTTGTAGCAAAAGAGACGCCTGACACAACTTTTCGATTCTTTCCTCCTTCATGTAATTCCTGACTTTTCTTTATTTCTTCCTGACGGGCACGCTCTTGCCGTCTAGCTTCCTTCGCTTCCAGATTTTTTCTCCGCTGTTCCAGTTTTTCCTCCTGTTGAATCGCACGCTCTTCTCTTCGGATTACCGCTGTTTCCCGACGGCGTTTTGCATCAGCCTTAGCATTCGAATAAGCTCTGCGTCCTCCTTCTTTTACACCCTTTAAAAAAGATCTTTCTGTAATGATGACAATACAGATAATAGAAAGAATGATTACGAATACAAAGGTCCCTGCTACTCCGATCGCCGGACAAAACAATTTTGCAAAAATACCGCCAAGTAACCCTCCATCTGTCTTATATCGGCTTGCAATTGTATAGTACTCCGTATATCCAACTGTTTTATCAAATCCGGACATCATCAACTGTATAAACGTGCAGACAAGACATGTCAAAACGATTCCCGCTGCAATTTTCACATAGGCCTTTCCATTACCTTTGTTTGAAACGGCAAATGCAACTCCAATAAAAAAAGCAACAGGAACAATATAGGCAGTAACACCAAAAAAGCCAAATAAAACGCCCGATACCATATCTCCTATAAATCCACCAATACCAAAATTGCTCAGCATCATTAAAATACTGATGGCGATTGCTATTAAAATCACAATCTCATCCCGTAAAAATCCCTGCTGTGGCATTTTCTTCTTCGACTGTGTTGCTTTCTTTGTATTAGAAACCGGTTTCTTTTTTGTTCCTCCCCTGGAAGAAGCCGTCTTTTTTGATTTTGTTGTATTTGAAGCCATAAGTTTACCCCCTTATGTTGTATAAACATACATATTAAATTATAGCATCAATACAAATCTCTGTCATTAGTTATTTTTGAGGTTTCCTTTTTTCGTCAATCAGCTCATAAAGCTTTTGCATTGCCTCACAAATTCCGCCAACTTGATTGATAATTCTTTCACGAACCGCTTCCTCCCCATTCAGCATTGTTCCTACATCTTTCACAAGCTGAGTGGAATCCAACATTAACTCCTCTAGACGTTCTACTGAAATACCAGAATGTTCCGAAATAAAACGCGTGATCCGGTCCTGAGTTTTTTCCATATTCCGGTAACTCTGGATCACACCAATCGTCATTCCATTGGAACGCACCGGATGGATGATCATTGTGCCGCTTGGTACAATAAAAGAGTAATTTGCCGCCACTGCCAGCGGGCCTCCGATGGAATGACACCCTCCAAGAACAAGAGACACTGTTGGCTTACTCAAAGATGCAATCATCTCTGCAATGGCAAGCCCCGCTTCCACATCCCCTCCCATTGTATTAAGTAAAATCAACACTCCATCAATCCGTGTGTCATTTTCAATTTCAGCTAATTTGGGTAACAGATGTTCGTATTTTGTAGCCTTCGTGCTTCCCGATACCGCTTCATGCCCTTCGATTTCTCCAATAATTGTAAGAAGCTGGATATTAGGCTTCCCACTGTCATTCTCTAAAGGAATGCTTCCTACTTCTTTAATCTGCTCATCCTGATCTTTCTGTTGCTCCAACATATCTTTTGACTGTTCTGCTTTATATTCAGACATAACAAAACCTCCACATCTCTTTTTCTTAGTATGTGGAGGTTTCCCTGCGTTATACGCTTATACTTTATTCATATTTTAAATTGTACGATCAAATCCATGCATCCAGTCTACTTTCAAGAAATAAATCAGGAAAATGATCGAACTCAAAATCCAGGTAATCGGATATGCCCAGAATATAACTGCAATATTCGGAATTAATTTTGTAAAAATCGTAATATATGCCACACGAATGATACACCAACACAGCATCATAACAAACATTGGCACTGTAGCTCGTCCCGCTCCTCGCATGATTCCGCCTACGCAATGAGAAAATGCCAACAGACAGTAAAAAAGTGATACAACTCTTGCCTGCTGTACTCCAAACGCAACTACAGCCGGATCACTATTAAATGCTGCAATAAAATATGGCGATGCTACATATACGATAATTCCAATCACCTCTGCAAGTGATGTTGAACAAAGAATTCCGAAGCGCGCTCCCTTTTTCACACGCTCATACTCTCTTGCACCAAGATTCTGACTTACAAATGTTGACATCGACATAGCAAAACATGTTACCGGAAGGAATCCAAACCCTTCCACCTTCATATAAGCTCCGCATCCTGCCATTGCAAGTTTTCCAAAAGAATTAATATTTGCCTGTACAATCACATTTGCAAATGAGATAATGGAATTTTGTATTCCGGATGGAATCCCGTTTGAAACAATCAATCGCAGACATTCTTTATCAAACCGAATCTTAGACAGCACAATACGATAAGATTCCTTTACTCTGCAAAGCCGGATCAGACAAAGCACTGCACTGACAAACTGGGAAATGATTGTTGCAAGTGCAGCTGCACCGACGCCATATCCCAACACTCCAACAAACAGTAAGTCAAGCACAATATTGACTACCGATGAAATAATCAGATACATCAACGGATGCTTGCTGTCTCCAATGGACTGCATGATACCGACAAATGTATTATAAAGAACAAATGCCAGTGAACCACAGAAATATATCCTGAAATAGACGACAGAATTCACAAGCACATCTTCCGGTGTTCCCATCAAAACAAGAATCTGCGGTGCCAATATTGTTCCAATTACCGTCAGAAGTATTCCTGCAACAATTCCAAATGCCACCGCTGTATGTACTGCTTTTTCTACTTTTTCATTATTTCTGGCACCAAAAAATCTGGCAATGACAACTCCGGCGCCCAATGAAATTCCATTAAAAAAACCTACCAGCAGGAAAATCAGACTTCCTGATGAACTAACTGCCGCTAACGCTTCACTCCCAAGAAAATTCCCAACAATCAGTGAATCTGCCGTATTATATAATTGCTGAAACAAATTCCCCAAAAACAGCGGGATTGCAAAATGAATGATTTTTCTGGAAATCGATCCCTCTGTCATTAATGTTGACTGCGAATCACTCATACTCTAATTACCATCTCCATCCCTTTCAGTAAATAAATCCCTACTTATTCATCCCAGTTATGAAACACTTCCTGAACATCGTCATCTTCTTCCAAAAGGTCTAATGTCTTCTGAATGTTCTTCAAATCTGTCTCATCTGTTAATTCTACATAAGTTTGTGGAATCATTGTCACTTCCGCTACTGCCATTGGAATACCGGCTTCCTCTAATTTGAGACGCACATCACTGAATGCTTCCGGATCTGTAAGAATTTCGAAGCTATCTTCTTCCTCAGCAAAATCATCCGCTCCAGCATCCAATGCCAACATCATCAATTCGTCAGCATCCATCTCAAAATCTTCTTTTGCAACAACAATCTGTCCCTTTTTGTCAAACATGAAGGATACACATCCCGGTGTTCCGACATTTCCACTTCCCTTTGTAAAAGCATTTCTTACATTAGAAGCTGTACGATTCTTATTATCCGTCAACGCTTCTACGATGATTGCAGTACCACTTGGTCCATATCCTTCATAGGTTACACGTTCATAATTGGCTGCGTTAGCATCTCCTGCCGCCTTCTTAATACTTCTCTCGATATTATCATTCGGCATATTATTCGCTTTTGCTTTTGCAATCACATCACGCAGACGACTATTATTATTCGGATCTGCTCCGCCACCTTCTTTTACTGCAACAGCGATCTCACGTCCGATCTTTGTAAAAATCTTTCCTTTCGCAGCATCATTTTTCTCTTTTTTATGTTTGATATTGGCAAACTTTGAATGTCCTGACATTTGTATTTCTCCTTTAAATGATTTTTCTGAATGTTCTACATACTTTTTTATTTTAGCACTTTTTTTTCACTTTTACAATCACTACATTTTTACATGTAATTTTACACATTTTCATATATTTGCACAGTCTTTGCTTTAGATTTTTACAATCTTTACTGTTTGAATCATGTTATTGTCTACTGATAATATATGAAAACGATATCCTTCATAATCAACAGAGGATGATTCGTCTTCTGCCGGTATCCGATCTAACATATCAATCAGAAAGCCGTTTACCGTTCCATAATCGCTCTTTTCAAACTCAATTCTAAGCAAGTTTTCCAGATCTTCCAGATCCGCGCCTCCCTGTACAAGATAACTTCCTTCTGACAGTTTTACAACTTCCTCTACATCTTCGTCATATTCATCCTGGATATTTCCGACAATCTCCTCAATAATATCTTCCATTGTCACAATCCCGGATGTCTGCCCATCCTCATCAATGACAACAGCCATATGATTTTTTCTTGCCTTCATTTGTTTTAACAGCCGCTCGATATTTCTTGTTTCCGGAATACATGCCACCGGTTTTAAACAATCTTTCAGCGCATGAAGTTCTACTGACCGATTCTGTTCTGACATATATGCCTTCAGAAGATCCCGAATATGTACAGAGC
>CAUCYJ010000098.1:0-9827 GCA_958446945.1 uncultured Lachnospiraceae bacterium
TTAAAAATGTTCCATGCCTTGAATGTGATCAGTGTGGAGAAAAATATTATACAGACGAAGTTGCTGAACGCCTTGAATTGATTGTTGATATGGCGAAAAAATTAATGCAGGAAATTGCAGTTATCGATTATCCACAGGTGGCTTAATAATTTTGGCGGAAATATCATTTTCGATATTTCCGCCACTTCTTTTTATATACTCTTCGCACTATTCATCCCATCCACCCAGTTACATAAAATTACAATACTCTCCAAATTTACATTAATATATGTACGACACCTTTTCGACCGCCAAGAATAGTCTTTCCTTTTAAGTCATTCCATGAAAAATCAGGCATTTCTTCCCGGGCAACAAGAAAATTACCGGCGCGTTGTGTCAGCTGAGCAAAATTGACAACATAATCCTTTGAACCGCCGTTGTAGGTATAAATGGAAGCTTCTGAACCCATAAAACCGATATCAGCTTCCCCGGAAAGGACAGCAGTCATTGTTTTGTCAGCGCCGTATCCTGTAACAAGCTCCAGATCAATGTGATTTTCCTGAAAATAATCTTCTTCGATGGCTACATACATCGGTGCGTAAAAAATGGAATGAGCCACTTCATTGAGAACGACATGTTCTGGTTTTTCTTTTGCCGGAGTTTTTTGTTCAGCGGTATCGGAACCTATTGTTGTTTCGCTTTGTGAGCATCCCGTCAGAAAGAGGGAAAGGCAGGCAGCGCCTGCCAGCAGCATTGATGTTTTCTTTTTCATAAAATCCTCCTGAATAACAAGTATGTGATTCGGTATACTATATGTGATTCAGAAGAAAATGTGCGTGTCACGAAAGGTTTGGCGGTTCTGACTGAGCGCGCTGATCTAATACAGGAGCCTGATATTTATAGAGTTCGCTGTAAGATTCTAGTTCTGCATCAGAGACAGGCTCAGAAGGAATCAGACCTGTACAGTCAGTTGTTGACGCAGCATTTGCCAGATAATCATAGGAATCAATGATGATATCGTTTTGCTGTTCCAGTTCAGTTCGTGATGGAAAATGCATTTTCCGCATAAGCTCACCTCCTTATTTACTATAGGATTCTTTCCGGAATGGTGGTATACTATACATGGAAGTTACGACAGAAAGAAAGTGGGGAGAAGAGATGAAGTTTGTAACAGATACACATGCACATACCATTGTGAGCGGTCACGCCTACAGTACTATGAAAGAAATGGCACAGGCAGCAAAAGAAGCGGGATTGGAAGTATTGGCGCTGACAGAACATGCACCGACAATGCCGGGAACATGCGGGATGTTTTATTTCCAGAATTTTTCTGTTGTTCCAAGACAGATGTGTGGAGTAGAATTGATGCTTGGCGCTGAATTAAATATTTTGGATGAAAAGGGGACTGTAGACCTTCCGGAATCTACAATCCGGAATCTGGACATCGTGATTGCGAGTATTCATGGACCGTGCTATCAGACAGAGAATACATTAGAGCATAATATGCAGGCATATATCAATGCGATGAAAAATCCTCTGATTGATATCATTGGTCATCCGGACGACGGAAGAATCCCGATTGATTATGAGGTGCTTGTAAAAATGGCAAAAGAAACAAAGACATTATTGGAAGTCAATAATTCTTCATTAAATCCAAAGGGATTTCGACAAAATACACATGAAAATGTTTGTCAGATGCTGAAATTATGTAAACAGTATGAAGTTCCGATCGTGCTTGGAAGTGATTCTCATATTGATTCAGCAGTTGGAAAATTTCCGCTGGCAGAAGCAGTCATCCGTGAAACAGAATTTCCGGAAGAACTGATCGTAAGCACTTCTGCAGCGAAATTAAAATCCTTTTTGCGACAATATTGATAATATTTATTTACTTTATGAATTTAATGTGCTAAAATTGTATCAATGATAGGCAGAGGATAAGGAGATTGTGATTATGAGTAAAAAGATCAGAACAGAGGCAGTCGACTATTTATTTGATGCAGTTTTAAGTCTGAAAAGCAAAGAAGAATGTTATCTTTTTTTCGAGGATATTTGCACAATTAATGAGTTGCTTTCGCTGTCGCAGAGATTAGAAGTTGCAAAGATGCTCAGAGAACAAAAGACATATTTGGATATAGCGGAGAAGACAGGGGCATCGACAGCAACGATCAGCCGTGTGAACCGTTCGTTAAATTATGGAAATGACGGATATGATCTGGTATTTGATAGAATTTCTTCTAAATAATATCGAAGAGAATAGCGAGATATCGGCTGACAGTATCACAATAGGGACAAAAGCAGGAGGAAGTTTTCCAGTGTTGGGAACTTTCTCCTGCTTTTAACGTTCTGTCTGTTAAGGATATACTATTTTCTATGCTCCGGTTCCGGAAAGAGATCTATAATCTGTTCAATCAGCTGTTTTTTCATATAGACATCAAAACTCAATGTGCATAGAAATGAGAAGAGCTGAAGAAAATCCCGTTCTTTTGGATCTTTGACATCTGTAAATGTCTGCAAAGCAGCTGCAGAAGAAGAGGAAAGATCTTCACGCAATTTTGCAAGCTGCGTATCAGAAAGGCTGAATACTTCTTTATAAATAGATGTCAAATCAAGTTCGCTGTCCGTCTGGAAATATTTTTCCAGTACAGGGTGAAGCAACGTATCGATATCTTTGATAGAAAGCATACTTTTGAAATAATAAATAAAAATCAGTACAAGCACATGCTCTCTGGAATATTTCTTTTTAACAGGCGGCGGAAGAAGATGATTTTTTGCATAGTTATTGATCATCGTTTTTGTAAGAATTTTGTCTTCTTCGTATCTTTTTGAACCAGCAAGATGTTGATTCATAAAAGTAGTTACCTGATCCATATATAAATCGATATTAGGGATTGCTTCTGGCTCGATGTAATTGAGCTGGGTTAAATTTGCCAGCATATCCTGTAAAAGTTTTTCTGTAGTTAATTCCAATATTATCACCTCTATAAATGACATTATATAGTATTGAAAACTAGATAGCAAGTCTTTTCTAAGAAAGCAGAATGTAACAAAATGAGGAAAATGATACAAAAAATCGCAAAATTACAGATAGAAAATTTGTTCGGGTAAATGATTTTCAGAACAGATGATTTATGTTATACTAAAACACAAATGGTCAGAAAGTCCATTTTTGTTAGAAGGAGAAATTTATGAGTATTTATGATACATTGAATGACAGACAAAAAGAAGCTGTCCTGCACACGGAGGGACCACTGTTGATCCTGGCAGGGGCAGGTTCCGGGAAAACAAGAGTATTAACGCACAGGATTGCCTATTTAATAGAAGAAAAAGGAGTAAATCCGTGGAATATTCTTGCAATTACATTTACAAATAAGGCAGCAGGAGAGATGAGAGAACGTGTGGATCAGATTGTAGGATTTGGCTCTGAGAGCATCTGGGTAAGTACATTTCATTCCACCTGTGTAAGAATTTTGAGACGCTATATTGACCGACTTGGCTATGGAACTAATTTTACAATTTACGATGCAGATGATCAGAAAACACTGATGAGAGATGTGTGTAAATTGCTTCAGATCGATACGAAGATCTACAAAGAACGTAGCTTGATGGCAGCTATTTCCGCTGCAAAGGATGAGATGATATCACCGGAGGAATTTGAACTAAATGCCGGCGGGGATTACCATGAAAAAAAGATTGCACAAGTATATAAAGAATATGAACATCAGTTAAAAGCGAATAATGCGCTTGATTTTGATGATTTGCTTGTAAAAACCGTACAATTATTTCAGACGCAGCCGGATGTGTTAGAATACTATCAGGAACGATTTCGGTATATCATGGTAGATGAATATCAGGACACGAATACCGTTCAGTTTCAATTTGTAAGCCTGTTGGCATCTAAGTATCGCAATCTTTGTGTAGTAGGAGATGATGATCAGTCAATCTATAAATTCCGTGGTGCAAACATTCAAAATATTTTGAGTTTTGAGAAAGTTTTTGAAGATGCAAAAGTTATTAAACTTGAACAGAATTACCGTTCCACAGGAACGATTCTTGAGGCGGCAAATGAAGTGATCGCCAATAATCAGGGGCGGAAGGAAAAACGGCTTTGGACAGAGAATGCACAGGGAGATAAAATACAGTTTCAGATGTTTGACAATGCCTATGAAGAAGTGGAATATATCGTGGATGATATTCGAAAGCATGTTAGAGAAACTGACAGCAGTTATCGGGATTATGCGATATTGTACCGAACCAATGCACAGTCTCGTATGTTTGAGGAGAAATTAGTTACAGCAAACATTCCATATAAAATCATTGGCGGGATTAATTTCTATGCCCGCAAAGAAATTAAAGATTTGTTGAGCTATTTAAAAACAGTTGATAATGGTCAGGATGATCTGGCAGTACGACGGATTATTAATGTGCCGAAGAGAGGAATCGGTCTTACTTCCGTAAATCGTGTGCAGGAGTATGCATTGCAGAAGGAAATAAGTTTCTATGAAGCGCTTATGGGAGCGGATCTGATTTCGGGAATCGGAAAAAGTCTCGGAAAGCTGGAATCATTTACGGCAATGATTGAACATTTTAAAATGGAATCCGGAAATCAAAAAGTATCGGAACTTATGCAGGGGATTATTGATGTAACAGGATATGTCGAGGAATTACAGGCAGAAGATACGGTGGAATCAGAGGCGCGTCTGGAAAATATCGATGAACTTCTGAATAAAATTGTGGCTTACGAAGAGGATTGTGAGGCTCAGCAGATCCCGGCAACGTTGAGTGGATTTTTGGAAGAAGTAGCATTAGTGGCTGATATTGACAGTTTGGAAGAAGACAGTGACTATGTTGTTTTAATGACACTGCACAGTGCGAAAGGGTTGGAATTCCCGAGTGTTTATCTGGCTGGAATGGAAGACGGACTCTTCCCAAGCTATATGACGATTACAGCGGATGATCCTGCAGAACTGGAAGAAGAGCGGCGTCTCTGCTATGTAGGAATCACACGAGCAATGCATAAGCTCACATTGACCTGTGCAAAGAGAAGAATGATTCGGGGAGAAACGCAATATAATAAAATGTCTCGTTTCTTAAAAGAAATTCCGATGACGCTTCTTTCTTCCGGAATGCCGGTTGAAAAAGAGGCAATGGAACTTCCAAAGCAGATTGCTTACACACAGGCAAAGCAGTCTTTTCAGTCAAAGCCGTTTGGCATGGGAAAACCGGTACAGCAATTTGCTGTGAAAAATGGAAATGGTCCGGGGTATGATGTGGGAGATCGCGTGCGTCATGTGAAATTTGGGGAAGGACTTGTGACAGGAATTACGGAAGGCGGCCGAGACTATGAAGTTACAGTAGCATTTGACATGGCAGGGACAAAGAAAATGTTTGCAGCGTTTGCAAAATTACAAAAAATAGACGAATAAAAATAATGCTGACAGGGAAAACTGGATTTGAGAAGATGAAAGAATTTAACAGATTTTTCTAGTAATATAAAAGGGTTAGTGTTATAATAATAGAAATAGATGTGGTCAGTAATTTACTAGACGGAAAGGACGTGGCACAATGAGTAAAATAGAAGATCTTGTAGCAGCATCAAAATTAAATGAATTAATCCATAAGAAAGACGAAGAAAAGGCATCTAAGACGATTCTCTGGGTACTTGCAATTGTTGGTGCAGTAGCAGCAGTGGCAGCGATTGCTTATGCAGTATACTGCTTCTTCACACCAGATTATTTAGAAGACTTCGAAGATGATTTTGAGGACGATTTTGATGATGACTTCTTTAATGAAGAGGATGAAGTATAGAGAATCAAGAGTACTGAATGTGATTGATAATATCCGTTGGGAATTCCCTGACGGATATTTCTTTTCGTGAAACGTCTAATGGACAGCTTTTTGCAGAAAATAAATGGCAGGAAAGGATTTACCGCAAATGAAAAAAGGACAGGTTCTGGAAGGAACAATAGAAAAAGTAGAATTTCCAAATAAAGGAATGGTATCTGTATCGGGAGAAGAAAAACCGGTTCTCGTTAAAAATGGTATTCCGGGACAGAAGATTCGCTTTTGCATTAATAAATTCAAGAGAGGAAATGCAGAAGGACGGCTGTTAGAAGTATTAGAACCGTCACCGCTGGAAATAAGAAAACCAGTCTGCAGCAATTTTCCGGCTTGCGGAGGGTGTATGTACCAGACAATGGAATATGAAGCGCAGCGCCAGATGAAAGAGGAGCAGGTAAAAGCAATCATTGATGAGGCAACGGAAGGAGATTATATTTTTGAAGGGGTAAAAGGAAGTCCAAAGGAATTTCGTTATCGGAATAAGATGGAATTTTCTTTTGGGGATGAATATAAAGACGGACCGTTATCGCTCGGACTTCATAAGAAAGGAAGTACATATGATGTCCTTACGACCTCTGATTGCATGCTCGTACATGAAGACATGATGAAGATTCTTACATGTGTACTGCAATATTTTCAAGAGCGTGGAGTTAGCTATTATCGAAAAATGCAGCACACAGGATATTTGCGGCATTTACTTTTAAGAAGAGGGGAGCGTACCGGAGAAATTCTTGTCAACCTTGTAACAACAACACAGGAGGAACATGACCTGGAACTATTGAAGAAGGCGCTGCTTGATCTTGCACTGGAAGGAAAGATTGTAGGAATTCTTCATATTCTAAATGATTCGCTGTCAGATGTGGTTCAAAGTGATGAGACACGTATTCTCTACGGACAGGATTATTTCTATGAAAAACTCCTTAATCTGGAGTTTAAAGTAACGCCATTTTCTTTCTTTCAGCCGAATTCACTTGGGGCAGAGGTACTTTACCGTACAGTAAGAGAATACATTGGCGATATTCATAATATGACGGTATTTGATTTGTTCAGCGGAACAGGAACTATTGCACAGGTGCTTGCTCCGGTAGCAAAGCAAGTGATCGGTGTTGAGATCATCGAAGAAGCAGTTGAGGCAGCGAGAGAAAATGCGGCACATAACGGACTTGATAACTGCAAATTTATTGCAGGAGATGTGTTCCGTGTACTGGATGAAATTGAAGAAAAACCGGATGTGATTGTTCTTGATCCGCCAAGAGATGGAATTCATCCAAAAGCGCTGCCGAAGATTCTCGATTATCAGGTAGATAAGATTGTATATATCTCTTGTAAAGTAACAAGCCTGGCCCGGGATCTGGCAATGATGCAGGAGAGAGGATACCGGGTTGTAAAATGCACGGGAGTTGATCAATTTTGTCAGACGGTGCATGTGGAAACAGTCTGCCTTTTGTCAAGAAAAGCCCAATAAATCAAAGGATTTCGCCATTTTGGGAATAAAATAGATGTGTGTTTCTGTTTCCGCAGAGTGATGATATATCAGGAGGTTTACCCCAGGGGATAGGCTTTGGAGAACGGGAAATATACATTTTGGCGAAAGAATACTTTTTCGCAAAAGCGGTTTTGTTAAAGGAGCGTATGATGAAGGAAATTGAACAGTTCGCAACCCAATTTCGAAGAGCGATTGACTTGGCTTTGGAAGCAGGGGAGTTTGATAACGACAGCATATATCGCAGATTTCCACGTGCTTGCTGCGGAGATACGAGTGATTTGTTAGCTCAGTATTTATTGGATAAAGGTATCAAAACAGATTATGTCTGTGGAACATATTGGGGTAAACCGGATGGAAACGGACAATCTCATGCATGGCTGATGGTAGACAAATATATTATTATAGATATCACAGGTGACCAATTTAGTGGCAAGTCTACTTTTCTTAATTATGACAAATCAGTTTATGTAGGTGAGGGAGATGATTTCCATAGGCTCTTTGAGGTTGAAGATAGAGATGTTCATGAGCATCGTGGGTTGAGTGCTTTGGGTGGTTTTTGTGGACCGAGGCTGTGGGATTTATATAGAAAAATTCTAAAATACATTTAGCCAACCACTTTTTATGGAGATAAAACCATTACCCCACTTTGAAAACCTATTGCATACTTTCGCTATGCAGCATAAAATAAATGTTCAGGGGATTATTGAAACCGTATGTCTGCTTTCAAAGAAACCTTGATTTTCTGCGGTTTGTGGGATATTAAGGAACGAAAATGGATATGTGTTTTGTAGCCTTATGAATGAACCATTTGAATATCGCAGCAGTGGGGTGTTTTGAAACTCTGCTGAATAATAGGCTTTTGCTAAAAGGTATCACTTTTGTGAAAATGTATGATACTTCCTGGCAGAAGCCTTTTTATATAAAGATAACTTGACTTCTAAATCTTACTGATGTAATATTTACAAAAGTGCAGTAGGATTGCGGACGAAATTTTTTTGTTGCGAAATCTTACGCATGTAATAAAAGGAAGGAGGAATGCATAGTACGATATACCCAGCAAAGAGAAATTTTTTTACTTCAAAATCTTACGAGTGTAATATTTTGAAGATATAGCGTACATTGAAAATAGAATATGACCATATCAGCAAAGCAAAATGAATGGAGGTCAATATGAAGAAAGGAAAAAGCAGAAACAAGCGAAAGAAAACAAGAAGCAGGCTCCTATGGATTGCGATTGCTGTTATAGGAATAGCTGCGGTAATTTCTGCAGTATGCGTGGCAGGAATGTTGGCAACAAAGGAAAATGCCTGGAGGACACCGGAAGAACTTCTGGTGGAGTACATGGATCATATTCCAAAACAGGAGTATGAAGAAATGTATGCAATGCTACATATTGAGGCATCGGGAAATGTCAGTCAGGAGGATTTTGTAACTCGAAATTCAGCTATTTATGAAGGTATACAAGTCCAGAATATAGCTGTCCAGATTATTGCATATGACGAGGAGCAAATGACGGTAACCTACCAGACTTCTTTCGATACAGTTGCAGGAACTATCAGCTTTGAGAATAAAGCACTTTTCCTAAAGGACGAAGAAGGATATCAGTTAGTTTGGGATGATTCCCTGATTTTTCCGAATCTGGCATCTACAGATAAAGTAAGAGTTTCCACTACACAGGCAGAACGAGGAGAAATTCTGGATAGGAACGGACGTGTCCTTGCAGGAAAAGGTACAGCATCTTCGGTTGGAATCGTTCCGGGCAAGTTGGAAAACAGAGAGGAAGCAATCGCACAGATTGCAGAACTAGTGGAAATCACACCGGAAGCGATAGAAAAGAAACTGTCTGCAAAGTGGGTAAAGGATGATTCTTTTGTTCCCATTAAAACAATTCCAAGAGTGGAAGAAATTGAGTTAATGTCTATCAGTCCAGATGAAGAAGTCCTAAAGGAGAAAGAAAGGCATGAAAAGTTGCTGGAGATTCCCGGAGTGATGATATCTGATGTTGAAGTGCGTGAATACCCATTAGGAGAAGCAGCGGCACATTTGGTCGGATATGTTCAAAGTGTTACTGCGGAAGATTTAGAGGAGCATGCAGGAGAAGGCTATACAGCCAATAGTGTAATCGGCAGAAGCGGAATGGAGAGCTTGTTCGAGAATGAACTGAAAGGCCAGAACGGTTGCAGGATTTACATTGTAAACTCGGAAGGCAAAGAGAAGGAGGAACTTGCTTGTATCCTGGTACAGCATGGGCAGGACATCCAGCTTACGATAGATACTGATTTACAGGTTTCCTTGCATGAGCAGTTTAAGGAAGATAAAAGCTGCTCGGTAGCCATGAATCCTTATATCGGAGAAGTATTGGCTTTGGTCAGCACACCGGCCTATGACAATAACGATTTTATTATGGGATTGTCGAGTGAGCAGTGGACTGTACTTAACGAGGATGAGAATAAGCCAATGTATAATCGCTTCCGGCAAGTGTGGTGTCCGGGGTCTACATTCAAGCCAATTACCGCAGCGGTCG
>CAUCYJ010000099.1:0-9805 GCA_958446945.1 uncultured Lachnospiraceae bacterium
AGAAGCTCTGATCCACCCTTCTTTCCAGGAAAGTTTATCCAAATGTACGACGGGAATATCCCACCAGGCACTCAGCTGCCTTGCGACGGTTGATTTACCGCTTCCGCTTGCTCCGATAATAATAATCTTTTCAGGCTTCACAACAGGCACCTCCTCCGGCAGCAAGGGAAATTCTATCCGCTTGTTCTTTCTGCTCACCGAGGACCCATGTTTCAAATCGTTTTCCGAGAGACTGGATTCTACTGTAAATCGGTCCTGCGATCAGGCCATCTTTCCCCATACGGTGAAGTTCTTCAAGTGTTACCCATTTCGCATCTACGGTTTCCATATCCTGAAGCACAATTTCTGAAATCTCCACATCCCGTTTCAGAAAATAAAAATCAATAATACAATACTCTTCTTTCTGAGTTTCCAGAAACTGAAGTTCTTCTTCCGCTGCACGGATTCCTGTCTCTTCAAATAATTCCCTTACAGCCCCTGCACGGCTTGTCTCCCCCGCCTGAATGCAGCCTCCGGTATTTTCCCAAAGATTCGGATATTTCTCTTTATCCGGATGTCTCAACGTCAGAAGAATCTCATGCTTGCTGTTTACTACACAGATTACAACAACAAGATGATACTCTCCGTGTACCTTAGGCGCAAGACGGCTCTGCCTGCGGTTCAGGGGCCTTCTGTTTTCATCAAACAAATCCCATAATTCCATTTTATTTCTCCTACTTCAACTTACTTTTTATTGTGTAAAAGAAATCGCCAATTGATCTATCCGTACCACAAAATGTATAACAAAAAACCCGCCCTCTCCATTTCGGAAAGGGCGGGAACATTCCCGCGGTACCACCTTTTCTTTCACAGACTGCTCGCACAGCCCGTCTCTATAAGTATCTGCCAATACTCTGATACGATAACGTGTATCAACTCCGTCACATCCTACTTATGACTGCCTCATATCATTGACTGGTTTTCTGTCTGCTGATATTGACTGCAGCGGTTCGGTGTAAAGCTCCAAGATGTATTCACAATCTGTTTTCCATGCACCTCTCATCACCCGGTTACTTTCTGTATGCTTTTTCAGACTGCTACTTCTTCTTTTCATTGCCTGTCCTGATTATATTATCTGATTGACATAGTAGACTATCTGCCCGTGTTTGTCAAGGGCTTCTTTGCGTGAAGCGCTTCCAGCGCACTTCCATGAGTCCTTCTGTCCGGTTCTTATTTTGAGCAACATATTTACTATAAATAATATCAATAAGTACAAGAATCGGAAACTGCGGCGAAATAACATTTCCGCAATTCAAATACTTAAGTGACGGTACAACTGCTACCTCATCACAGAATTCTTCAAAAGCCTCTCTTTTCTGTGCAGTAATCAAAATCGTTCTCGCCCCTCTTTTTCTGGCCCCCTGAAGAAAATGCAGAATATCTTCTGTCTCTCCGCTAATCGAAATTCCAATTGCAAGGCATCCTTTATCCTGAAACACTGTCTGCATCTTCATCATGTCTCCATCCGTAATAGAATCTATATCCACACCTGTAATTATTATCAATATATCTTTTTATTACCGAAAGTTCTTTCAGTGTTTTCGCCTTCTTCCTTTCTTTTTCACATATTTTTTATTTTATTTTTATACAGATTTCACAATAAAATGCACGAAATTTCCAGGATTCTATTTCTTTACGGGAATTCTCCACAAAAAAAAGATACAACGAGCTGCTTCTCCACTGTATCTTTTCCATTTTGATTGAATGATAGTATTCAATTTTCTTCTTTTTTCTTAATAAATTTCTCCGAACTCTTCCCGTTCTTCTCCATAGTCAATCTGCATCAACATCAACCCCTGAGGCGGAGCTGTAACCCCCGCTGCTTTCCGGTTTTTCGCTTCCAAAATCTCTCTTACCTGCTCCGGTTCGTAAAATCCGCGTCCTACCCGGATCAATGTACCCACAATAATCCGAACCATATTATAGAGAAATCCATTTCCTGTAATGCGTATTGTAATCTCTTCTCCGTCCCTCAGAATATCCAGCGCGGTAATCGTCCGCACCGTATCTTCCACATCTGTGCGTACATTACAGAAGCTCACGAAATCATGCTCTCCTTTTAAATACTCTGCCGCCTGCTGCATCTTCTTCTCATCCAACGGAAATGAAACAAAATAATTTGTCAGCCGCTTCGTCGGCACTGGAATCCGTGTATTTAAAACATGATATTCGTACGTCTTTTCGCAATTCCGATAGCGCGGATGCCAGTCTGCCGGAACTTCATCGGAAGACACGATCACAATATCATCCGGTAGCCGCTGGTTCAATGCATAAGAAAAACGCTCCGGTGGAATCGTAGATTCTGTATCAAATACCGCCACATTTCCCATCGCATGTACACCGGAATCTGTGCGGCTTGCCCCGATTACTGTGATTGCTTCTCCAGTCATTTTACAAAGGGTGCGATTAAGCACTTCCTCCACTGTAATTCCATTCGGCTGGATCTGCCAGCCACAGTAATTTGTCCCATCATAGGCAACGACAAGTCTAATACGTCTCATGCGGCTTCTCCTCCTCTTTTAAAAAATCCAAATACGGAACGGCACAAACCGTCCGATCACACAAGCCGCCGCCACATAAAAAATGGTAATCGCATATGCAGCCACGTCATTTTTATGATAAATAAGCGGTTTCATCTTTGTTCTTCCGTCACCGCCCTGATAACACCTTGCTTCCATAGCCATTGCAAGATCATTTGCCCGGCGGAAGGCAGAAATAAAAAGTGGAACCAAAATTGGAACCATATTCTTTGCTCTCTGGATTAGATTTCCGCTCTCAAGATCTGCACCTCTTGCCATCTGAGCTTTCATAATCTTATCTGTTTCTTCCAGCAGTATAGGAATAAAACGCAGGGCAATGGACATAATCATTGCAATTTCATGAACCGGCACATGAATATGGCGAAGCGGATTCAGCAGACGCTCAATCCCGTCTGTCAATGCATTCGGCGTCGTTGTCAGTGTCATCACAGAAGCTCCAATAATCAAATAAATCAGACGAATTGCCATAAAAACTGCCGTTCGAAGTCCCTCATCCGTAATCTTCAAAAACCCAACTTTCCAGAAAATCGTCCCTGTTCCCGTTAAGAACAGATTAAAAATAACAGTGATCATCAGCAGTAAAATAATAGGTTTTAATCCTTTTACGATAAACTTTACCGGCACTTTAGAGATCCGTACAACTGCAAACAGGAAAATAGTGGCAATCACATATCCCAACATGTTTTTAAATAAAAATAAAGAAATCAAGTACAAAAGTGTACACACAATCTTTGTCCGCGGATCAAGGCGGTGTACCCGGCTATTCGCCGGATAATACTGTCCTATTGTAATATCTCGAATCATCTCTTACACCTCTTGCCTGTCTTGAAACAGCTTCATGATCTCATCCGCCGCCTCTTCTATCGTTGTTGCCTCTGTATTTACTGCAAGCCCACTCTTAGCAAGTTCATGCATAATATAAGTAACCTGTGGCGCTGCAAGTCCTACTTTTTCCAGTTCTTTATAATGTGAAAATACTTCTTTCGGCGCTCCATCAAGCATAACACTTCCCTTATCCATCACAATAATCCGCTCCACATATTTGGCAACATCTTCCATACTGTGGGACACAAGAATGACCGTCAGTCCCAATTCATCATGAAGCTTCTTAATCTGGTCTAATATCTCATCCCGCCCTTTCGGATCAAGCCCTGCCGTCGGCTCATCAAGTACAAGGACATCCGGATGCATCGCCAGGACACCGGCAATGGCTACACGCCGCTTCTGTCCTCCCGACAGATCAAACGGAGAATCCTTATAGTGCTTCTCTGAGATTCCTACCATTTTGAGAGCTTCTTCGGCCCGTTTCTGACATTCTTCTTTCTCCAATCCCTGATTCTTCGGCCCAAAGCACACATCTGTCAGCACATCCACCTCGAAAAGCTGATGTTCCGGATACTGAAACACAAGCCCTACCCTCGTACGCAGCTGCTTCAGATTATAGCCCTCTTCGTAAATATTCTCGCCTTGAAAGCATACTTTTCCCTCTGTTGCCTTTACTAAACCATTCAGATGCTGTATCAAAGTAGACTTCCCGGATCCGGTATGCCCAATGATACCGACAAACTGTCCCTGCGGAATTGTCAGATTCACATCTTTCAGCGCCTGCTTTTCATAAGCTGTTCCCGGACTGTATACATAATTCACATGTTCTAACGTAATTGACATAGTATCTCCACCAACTCTTCTTTTCTCAAAACTCCTTCCGGTATCGGAAGGCCTCTTTTTCTCAATTCATGGGCCAGCATCGTGACCTGCGGAACATCCAGCCGGTATTTCTTCAGAAGATCTATCTGAGAAAATATTTCCAGCGGCGTTCCCTGCATAACGACATGTCCCTGATCCATAACAATTACCTGATCTGCATCGATTACTTCTTCCATATAATGGGTAATCAAAATAACTGTAATATGCTCCCGCTTTCTCAGCTCCTGCACTGTTCGCAATACTTCTTTGCGCCCATTCGGATCAAGCATAGCTGTCGGTTCATCAAGCACAATACATTTTGGTTTCATTGCAACTACTCCGGCAATGGCTACTCTCTGCTTCTGTCCACCGGATAATTTATTCGGTGAATGATGTCGGTATTCAATCATACCAACGGCAGAAAGGCTTTTCTCTACGCGCTGCCAGATTTCTTCCGATGGAACTCCAAGGTTCTCCGGTCCAAACCCCACATCTTCTTCCACCACGGTTCCGATAATCTGGTTGTCCGGATTCTGAAACACCATTCCGGCTGTTTGTCTCACATTCCAGAGTTCCTCCGGATCAGACGTATTCTTGCCATCTACCCACATCGTTCCTTCTGTCGGAATCAGGATCGCATTCATATGCTTTGCCAACGTAGATTTACCAGAACCATTATGCCCTAAGATTGCAACAAACTGCCCCGGGCAAACATCCAGATCTACTTCATCGATAGCCCGGTGGGTTCCAATGACATTGCCCTCTTCATCTCGTTTTTCATACTCATATACAAGTTTTTTTGTGCGAATCACCAGTCTCATCTCTCTCTTTCTTCACTGATTTTTTTATTCTAATCCTATCGCTTGTTTTTTACAAGAGCTATTTCCGGAAAACTTTCCTCTGTTCATAAGAGAAGCAGGCCTGTTAAGACCTGCTCATTTTTAAAATTGGACTGATTTTCTTATAGATCAGAAGTACGATAATCGAAACAAGAACACCCTTCAATAAATTAAATGGCACTACTGCAAACAGTACAAGTGTTGTAATATTTGTAATTGCCGGATTTACTGCAGTTCCCATCCCTATAATCGTCTCAAGTGAAAGTCCCATTAGCATTGTATAAGCCGGAAGCAATACAAATGCATTGATCAGACTTCCGACAACAGTCATAACTACTGTACCTGCGGTCATTCCAATGACTGCTCCTTTTCGGGAATGGAGTCTCTGATAAATAAGTCCTGCCGGAGCACAAAACGCACAGCCGATCAGGAAATTCGCTGCTTCACCAATTCCTACTGTTTGCGTTCCGCTTATTAAAATATTCAACAATACCTTCACAAGCTCAATCAATACGCCCGCCATTGGTCCCATTGTAAAGCATCCGATCAATACCGGAACTTCACTGAAATCAATCTCATAAAATGAAGGTGCAAATGGAAGCGGAATCTCAAACAGCATCAAAATGACTGCTGCTGCCCCCATCATGGCAATCTGGGTAATCGTACGCACCTTGCTTCTGCTCATTTTGGAAGCTGTCTCTGCCTGCTTTTGTTTGCGATTTACTTCCGGCTTTGTGTCCGTACTTGTTTTTGTCTCTGTACTCATAATATCTCTCCTTTTTGTTTGCGGAAATACTTCCAAAGAAAGAATCGTGCCATGACACTTTCCGGATTCTCACAAGCAACCCCCTGTGAGCTTCGCTTCCTTCAGATATGCCAATAAAAATCCCCGGATAGAATCTACCCGGGGCATACGTCTGCACTGCATGTTCTTCTCTCATCCAGACTTTACTGTCGGTTTTGGAATTACACCAAATCAGCCATTCAGGACTTGCCTGAATAGGTCGCGGACTATACCGCCGGTTGGGACTTGCACCCTACCCCGAAGAATTTCCTATTATTTGTTCATGCCTATTATACCGTTAACCCTCAAAAGAATCAAGTAATTTCCGCATGTTTTTATAATGTCTCTGCGCGCTCTTCAATATTCTTTTGAAAATTCATCACTTCATGATCATATTCGGTATCCATATAAACTGATCTGATCAAAAAGTCTGCTGTTGCTTTATTGATTGCCATAGGAATATCATACACCTGTGCAATCCTCATCAGCGCCTTTACGTCCGGATCATGTGGCTGGGCTGTCAAAGGATCGGAAAAAAAGACAACAAAGTCTATCACACCTTCTACAATCTTCGCGCCGATCTGCTGATCTCCGCCCAGCGGGCCGCTATTATACCCTTTCACGATGAGACCGGTTTTGTCAGCGATCATTCGTGCCGTTGTTCCGGTACCGTAGAGTTTGTGTTCTTTCAAAATATCATAATGCTCCTGACACCATTCAATCAGTTTCGGTTTTTCATTATCATGGGCGATCAGCGCAATGTTCTTTCTCTGCCCAATCGTAAATGTCACATACTTATCGTTCATCCCGATGCCTTCCTCTCTCAGCCTCTTTCCAGCTGCTATGCCTGTTCCGGCTCCTCATATGTCTCGCCAAAGGTTTCTACCGTTACGGATTTCATCTTCTGTGGCTC
This sequence comes from uncultured Lachnospiraceae bacterium, assembly GCA_958446945.1. GTDB lineage: Bacteria > Bacillota > Clostridia > Lachnospirales > Lachnospiraceae > UBA9414. Next base: position 6,802 of record CAUCYJ010000099.1, read on the forward strand.
TAACGGACGGTCACGGAAGTCTGTTGCAGTCTCAGCAATCTTGTTCACAATGTCCATACCTTCTGTCACTTTTCCAAATGCCGCATAAGCTCCATCGAGATGCGGAGATTTCTCATGCATAATAAAGAACTGGCTTCCTGCTGAATCCGGATGCATTGCTCTTGCCATTGAGATCACGCCAGGATCATGGGACAGATTATTCTGGAATCCATTCTGTGCAAATTCTCCTTTAATATTATATCCAGGCCCGCCTGTACCTGTTCCCTGCGGGCATCCGCCCTGGATCATAAAGCCTCTGATCACCCGGTGGAAGATCAGTCCGTCATAAAATCCTTTATTTGCCAGTGAAATAAAGTTTCTTACTGTGTTCGGAGCAACCTCCGGATATAATTCTACTTTAATGCTTTCGCCATTTTCCATTGTAATTGTAACGATCGGATTTGTCATTTTTCTATATTCCTTTCTTTATGATTTCTCTTTATTTTTCCCGCAAATAAAATTGCAAAAAAATAATTGCAGAGACTTTTTCTGTCTCTGCAATATATTTTATCACGAAATGACGTCAAACGTCTACTCCTTCCTGCGAAACTCTTCCATCATAATTGGGAAGTATTCCTTACTGTATTCTGCTAGCGAGTAACTCCCTTTACTCAGGCACCATTCCGATACAAGCGCCCGCTCGCACATCGCATAGTATTTGACAATCTCACTGACTGACTTGTTCTCCACAATCTCTCCCCGTTTTTGTCCTTCTTCTACAATCCGCCCGATTAAACGGTAATAGATTCGATTCTGATCTAAAAGGTTCTGTCCAGTCTTGGATACAAGCTGAGTTGAATAAAGCGATGCCAGTAAATCGGCGTTGACCATATTTTCCAGCGCCTCATGCATCTTTGCATCGAGATAAATAAGCTTGTCAAAATTATTCATATCATCCTCAATCTCCTGAGAGAGTTCCAGATATTTCTCATCAAGAATCTCAGACAGAGTTCCGAGAAATGCATCCTTGCTGTCAAAATGATAATAAAAGGAACCTTTCGATGTACCGGAACGCTTTATAATATCATCTATCGTTGTGTTGTCATATCCTTTTTCATGAAACAGCTCCCACGCCGCCTCAACAATCTTTGCTTTTACTCTTCCGGCCATCTTGTTCTCCTTTCTTATTTACAAACTCTACAGGTTTCTGGAAACATCAGCGCATGCTTTCATTGCTTCGATCAGCGCGCTTCTAAATCCTCTTTCTTCCAATACGCGAACAGCTTCGATTGTCGTTCCTGCCGGTGAACATACCATATCTTTTAATTCTCCCGGATGCTTGCCAAGTTCCAGAACCATCTTGGCACTTCCAAGAACTGCCTGTGCTGCGAATTTGTATGCCTGTGGTCTCGGCATTCCTTCACTCACTGCTGCATCTGCCATTGCCTCAATCATCATAAACACATAAGCCGGTGCGCTTCCGCTGACTGCCACAACTGCATCGATCAGACGTTCCGGAACAAATTCTGTCTTTCCAAAACAGTTTAAAATCTCATATGCATATTCCTGTTCTTCTTTCGTAACAGCCTCATTCACACACGCAGCTGTCATACCTTCCAGCACCATTGCAGGTGTGTTTGGCATTGTACGGACAAGCTTTACTTTCTTGCCAAATTTTTCTTCCAGCCATGCAAGTGTCTTGCCCGGAGCAATGGTAATCATCAGTTGATCTTCCCGCACCAGATCTTTTACCTCTGTAATTACTGCTTCATAAAACTGTGGTTTTACCGCAAGCACTACAACATCTGCTTTTTCTACCACTTCTTTGTTATTCTCTGTTGTGACAATGCCGTATGCCTCTTCCACTTTCTGTCTTCCGACAGGTGATAAATCTGAACCGATGATCTCTGAAGCTTTGATCATTCCATTTTTCACGATACCGCCCATAATCGCGCCGGCCATATTTCCACATCCAATAAATCCTAATTTCATTTTCTTTCCTCCTGACTGAAAGTTTTTGTACTATAGTACAAAATGTAGCACCCCGGAAAGCATTTGTCAATGCTTCTCAAAAGAGGATTTGAAGAATCCGGCCGTTTTTTTGCACGATTTATTTTTTCTTTTCATCCTGCCTTGCTTTTATAGTACAAGTTTGATACTCTTATCTTGTATCAATTATTATACTATAATGAGGTAACATATGCAGTACAAAGTTAAAATTATATCATCAAAACAAGAATTGCATACATGTTCCCGTTTCGAAGTCAGCCATGGACTGTGGGGAACGGATACATTTCCCCAGACATACGGATATCTTGGATTTGTTCCGGGTGAAGGATTTTATCTCTCAATGACCTGTATGGAGAAAGACCCTTATACCGCGTGTCACATTCAGCAGGGTTCTGTCTGCAAAGACAGCGCTATGGAATTCTTTCTTCAGTGCTTTGAAGCGAATGAGAATCCTGATGTTTATCTGAACATCGAATTTAATTCTGCGGGAATCATGCACGCCAAGTACGGCAGCAGCCGTTCAGGCCGCACACATCTTCCGTTGGAAGGCGAGGACGCGCTTGTCTGGGCAAGCCACAAAGAAGATGACAGCTGGAGTGAAGAGGTATTTCTTCCACTTTCACTTCTTGAGAAGCTTTATCCAGGAATCACATTTGAACAGGGAAGCCGTTTCCGGTGTAATTTTTATAAAATTTCCGAAACACCGGCTATTGAGCACTATGCTGCTTACTCCCCGCTTCCGGTTCCAAAACCTGATTTTCATTTACCGGAATTTTTTGCTGAAGCAATTCTGGTATAAAATATTTTTCAAGAAAGGGGCATTTTATTATGCGCATTATTGTAACAAAAGACTACGAAAACATGAGCAAAAAAGCTGCTGCGATCATCGCTGCACAAGTTGCCGAGAAACCGGACTGTGTTCTTGGACTTGCAACTGGTTCCACTCCGATCGGAACATATAAAAATCTGGTAGAATGGTATGATAACGGAAGTCTTGACTTTTCTCAGGTAAGAA
>CAUCYJ010000100.1:0-9776 GCA_958446945.1 uncultured Lachnospiraceae bacterium
AGGTAGCTGAAGGAGCAGAAGACCTTACATTAACTTACAGCGAGAATCTGGCAGACAAAGCATACTGGGCAGTACAGCTTGAAAAAGTACCGGTAGCAGCAAGTAAAGATGTAACTGTTAACATCAAATTCTATGCTGAAGATGGAAAAACAGTAGCAGAAGATTACAAGACAGTTAAAGTAGTAGAAGGAAAAGAAACAGTACTGAAAGCATCAGAGCTTGAGAACAGAGTAATCGATGGAGTAGAGTATAAGGTAGCTGAAGGAGCAGAAGACCTTACATTAACTTACAGCGAGAATCTGGCAGATAAAGCATACTGGGCAGTACCGCTTGAGAAAGTATCAGATGTTAAAGTAACAGCTTTAAGAGTTATTTATAAAGATGAAGCAACACAGGAAGTTGTTGGTGGAGAGACTTTAACAGGTGGACGTCAGAATGAAGACGGTAAGTATGTTTTCAGTGCAAACGTAGATTTCAATATTCCAGAAGGGTATGAATTATCTGCAGCGTATCCAGATGTTGAACTGGCAGAGGGTGAAGTATCAACAACAGAGTGCCTTGTAAAGAAAGTTGCTCAGTTTGAATATGTAAAAGTAACATATAAAGATGCAGACGGTGGATTTGTAGTAGGTTATGGAACAGCTAAAGTAGAAAAAGGAGCAGCAAACTTCAATACATCTACATTAACAGATCTGCCACACGGCTATGAACTTGCAACACTTGGCGATGCAGCAATCGTAGATGGAGTAGCAGAAGTAGGCGTAAGAAAGATCAAAGAAGAAGCACCAGAATATGTAAAAGTAACATATGTAGATGCAGACAATGGCGAATATGTAGTAGGTTATGGAACAGCTAAAGTAGAAAAAGGAGCAACATACTTCAATACATCTACTTTAACAGATGTACCTTATGGATATGAAATTGCAGAAGCAGGCGATATGGTTATCACTAATGGTGAAGCAACAGTTAAAGTGCGTAAGGTTGATAATGTGCAGGAAGTTACAATTACATACGTACACAAAACATCAGGAGATGTAGTTGGATATGGTAAGCTGAATGCATATAAAGATGAAACATATTTTAATACATCAAGATTAACAGATATCCCAGAAGGATATGTGCTTGCAAATGTAGGAGATATGCCGATTGAAAATGGTGCAGCTACTGTATATGTATATGCAGCAACAGATATGGAAGAACTTCAGCCATCTACACCAGTAAAGCCAGCTAAACCAGCAAAACCATCTGACAAGAAAGATGATAAAAAAGATGATAAGAAAGCATCTGCTAAGACAGGTGATGAGACTAATCCAATCGCAGCAGTATTACCAGCAGGTATTAGCCTTGCAGCAATTCTTGCACTGTTAAAGAAACGTAAATAGTTTATCGCAGGATTTAAAGAATAGTCTTTTGGGAAAAATCAGAATATTGCCAAAAATGCCCTGCATTTTTGGCAATATTTTTTTGAAATCGGGAGAAAGGATAAGGGATTGGAATGAAAAAAAGCATAACACTGCTAATAATAATTTGTTTGACAGGAATGCTAATTGGTGGATGTGGAAAAGAAAAAAAGAAGGAAGAAGAAAAAAAGCCGATAACAATTTATGAGCAATTGACAATAAAAGATACACCTCTTTCTGATGATGACTCAAATGTAATTGCAAATGGTATAAATAATTGGGTAAAAGGTTTTCTTGCGGTTAATAGTACTGATAAAGACAAAGAGTTAGCTGACAAAATACTATATCAGAGCGTAACGAGTGAGAAACAGCGTAAAGCGCTGAAGAGTGACAGAGACACTTTTTATGGTAGTGGAGTGGTAGTTGTAGATGAGGCTACTACTGTATTAACAGATACAAAACAGGCAGAATATGAGAAAGAAAATGTTGGTGTTGTATCCTGTGAAACAACAATCAGGGGCACGGTAAGCGGTACAGCATTTGAAAAAAAATATACAATGCAGATGGTTGTAAAACGAGGTGAAAATGAAACTGTAACCGTATATGAAATTAATGATATTGCTTGGGAATAATTGGAATATTTTGTAGAAAATATTACCTAAATTTCTTTTAAAACCTATTCGTTTTATTGACAAAATAGAAAAATAAGAGTAAACTAAAATAGTAATAATTACTGATTTGTTAAAAGTTTGTTAAAGCAGTATATTACTAATTTGGAATCTGCTTAAGGGGCAGAAGAAAGGAAGTTTACGATGTTAAAGAATAAAGTTGCAATTGTTACAGGTGGAACTCGTGGAATTGGTTTTGCTGTTGTGAAAAAATTTGTTGAGAATGGAGCTGCTGTTTCTGTATGGGGATCACGTCAGGAGACAGTTGACAAAGCGTTGGCACAGCTAAAGGAGTTATATCCGGATGCCAAGGTAAGCGGCAAATGCCCTAATCTGAAAGATGCGGCACAGGTTGCGGAGACGATGGCTCAGGTAAAGGAAGAATTTGGTGCAGTTGATATTCTAGTGAATAATGCGGGAATTTCTCAGAGCACACCGCTTTACAATTATACACCGGAAGAGTTCCAGAAGATTGTTGATTTAAATATTACATCTGTATTTAACTGTGCACAGGCAGCAGCAAAGATTATGAAAGAGCAGGGCGGCGGTGTTATTTTAAATACAAGTTCCATGGTAAGTCTTTACGGTCAGCCGTCAGGATGCGGATATCCGGCATCTAAGTTTGCGGTAAATGGTCTGACGAAATCTCTTGCAAGAGAGCTAGGACGAGATAATATCCGTGTCAATGCAGTTGCACCGGGAGTTACAAAGACAGATATGGTTGCAGCGCTTCCAGATGAAATGATCAAGCCTCTGATTGCAACAATTCCTCTTGGAAGAGTCGGAGAACCGGAGGATGTTGCAAATGCATTCCTGTTCCTTGCAAGCGATATGGCAAGTTATGTAACGGGTGAGATTCTGTCTGTAGACGGAGCTGCAAGAAGCTAATTGTCGGTATATATTTCCGGACACTGTTTTGAAAAATTATTTATAAGAAAGATTTAGGAAGTGCCGTCTGATCACTACTGGAGTGGTTGGGCGGCGCTTTTTTACGGTTATTGGGGCAAAAACTGCTTTTGCAACTGCCGGTTGACGCATTTCCATGTGAAAATGGTAGTCTGCAACTGTTAAATCTGCTATGCTAAAGATGCTTAAGCGAGAGAAAATGACTTAAGGAGGAATGAAGATGATTTTAGCGGATAAGATTATGGATTTGAGAAAGCGAAATGGATGGTCACAGGAAGAACTGGCGAATCAGATCGGAGTGTCCCGGCAGGCAGTATCTAAATGGGAAAGCGCGGCATCGGTGCCGGATTTGAATAAGATTATTAAGATGAGTGAAGTGTTTGATGTCAGTACGGATTATTTATTGAAAGATGCTATTGAAAAGATAGAATTGAATGATGAGATGGGAGATTTTCCGGAATCGAAAAGTTATTCGTATGCAGAAGAACCGATAAGAAGTATTTCCATGGAAGAGGCAAACTGTTATTTGGAAATGGTGAAAATGACTGCAGGAAAAATTGCGTTTGGTGTTTTACTTTGTATTCTATCTCCGGTGCTTCTTATTTTGCTTGGAGGATTATCAGATACAGAAGGGGGATATATGATTTCAGAAGCAATTGCGGCGGGAGTCGGCATGACCGTTTTGTTATTGTTTGTAGCGGCAGCAGTGGCAATTTTTGTTTTCTACGGAAGACAGATGGAAGCATATGAATTTCTTGAAAAAGAAGTGATAGAACTGGAATATGGCGTAAGTGGAATGGTAGAAAAACAAAAGTCAAAATATGAGGGGACGCATGGACGCCTGCTTGTACTTGGTGTTGTGTTATGTATTTTAAGCGCTATTCCCCTCATGGTACTTGGAGCAATTGATGAAGACGGAATGGCTGCAGTTATAGGGCTTGATTTCTGTATTGTACTAGTAGCTGTGGGAGTGTTTATGATCGTACGGACTTGTATTTTGTATGGAAGTTTTCAGTGTCTTCTTGAGGAAGGAGATTATACTCGGGAGAAGAAGTTAGAAAATAAGAGAAACGATATTCTTAACACGATTTATTGGTGTACGGTGACGGCAATTTATCTTGGATGGAGTTTCTTAACGATGGACTGGGAACGGACATGGATTGTCTGGCCGGTAGCAGGTGTATTTTACGGAGTTGTGATTGCTCTTGGAAGAATCTTTCGCGGGAAATAGAGTTGCAGAAAATAGAAAATAGAAGAGTGTGACTTGTGGTAGCTAAAATCAAAGATTATATCTCTGAAATTGTATAGAAATTTGTTTTCAGATATGTTAAAAATAATATAGAAGGAGTAACATATTACTGTATCTGAAATAAAGACAAGGAGGAGAATCCTATGAGCAAGGTAGTTACCATGGCGATCGCGGGACTTGGAAACCGTGGGAATGATATTTATGCACACTATCAGCTTGTGGCTCCGGAGGAAGTGAAAGTTACCGCTGTTGCAGATCCTATTGAGGCGAAGAGAGAAGAGGCGCAGCGAACATACGGGATAGCGCCGGAAAATTGTTTTGAGAGTGCAGAAGAAATGTTGGCGCAGCCGCAGCTTGCTGATATTTGCGTAATAGCAACTCAGGACAAACAGCATGTAGCTCAGGCGGTAAAAGCAATTGAGCAGGGATATCATGTTATCTGTGAGAAGCCGATTTCGCCGTCACTTCAGGAGTGTCTGCAATTGCAGAAGGCAGCCCATGAACATAAGAAGATGGTTGCGGTCGGACATGTGCTGCGATATACGCCGTTTTACAGCAGAATAAAAGAGCTGCTTGATTCTGGAGTGATTGGAAATGTTGTCACAGTTCAGGCAATGGAGAATGTAACATACTGGCATCAGGCTCACAGTTATGTCCGTGGAAATTGGAGAAAAAGTGAGGAGACAAGTCCAATGATCATGGCGAAGAGCTGTCATGATCTTGATATGTTTGCATGGCTGCTGGGAAAGAAATGCAAACGAGTATCTTCTTATGGTGATCTGTATCTTTTTAAACCGGAGAATGCACCTAAAGGAGCAGCGAAACGCTGTATGGATGGCTGTAAAGTAAAAGAACAGTGTCCATATGATGCGGAGAAGATTTATATTACGAATCCGGAAACGGGCATCCGTGGTTTGCAGGCTGATCCGGAGCGTGACAAATGGCCGGTCTGCATTTTATCTCCAAATAATTTGAGCGAGGAAGCTATTTACCAAGCGATTCAAGAGGGACCGTATGGAAGATGTGTATACGCCTGTGACAATGATGTTGTAGATCATCAAGTTGTAAATATGGAATTTGAGGATCATGTGACAGTTTCCTTTACAATGACTGCATTTACAAGCAAGGGTGGCCGTACAATTAAAATCTGCGGAACGCTTGGAGATATTATCGGGGATTTGAGTACGAATAAGATTACGGTAACTCCTTATGGGAAAGAATCTCAAATGATCTGTGCGACTGAAGGAGACATGAGCGGACATGCAGGCGGGGATAACCGTTTGATCCATGATTTTGTCAGTGCAGTGCAGGAAGAAATGAGCGAGAGCAGTTTAAGAACAGGAATTGATGCTTCGATCGAGAGTCATGTGATAGCGATCGCGGCAGAATACTCTAGATGTCATGGCGGAGAAAGCGTGGATCTTGAGGAGTTTGTTCAGAACTGTGAATAATATTTTATTATAAGAAAGAGACAGGAGAAATTAAAAATGAAGAATTTGAATGTAGGTATTGTTGGACTGGGAATGAGAGGTTATTGGTTAATGAAGGATGTTATTCTTCTGATGCCGGGAGTAAAAGTAACTGCGGTCTGTGACGTTTATGAAGACAGAAATGAAAGAGCTGCCAAGCTGACAGAAGAAGTTTGCGGTCATGTACCGGCTACTGAAACAGATTACAAAAAACTGATTGCAAGAGATGACGTGGATGTGGTAGTAGTTTCATGCGCATGGGAAAGCCATATTAAAGTTGCGATTGATGCTATGAAAGCCGGAAAACCTGTCGGAATGGAAGTTGGAGGTTCTTATAGCGTAAAAGAATGCTGGGATCTTGTTGATACATATGAGGAAACACAGACACCGTTTATGTTCCTGGAAAATTGCTGCTATGGACGTCGTGAACTGATGGCTCTGAATATGGTAAAACAGGGATTGTTCGGCGATATTGTTCATTGCCGTGGAGGATATATGCATGACCTGCGTGAAGAAGTTAGCGAAGGTGAGAAGAACCGCCACTACCGTCTGAGAAACTATATTCACCGTAACTGTGAAAACTATCCGACACATGAATTAGGACCGATTGCGAGAATTCTCAATATTAACCATGGAAACCGTATGCTTACTCTGACATCTATGGCGTCAAGATCTGCAGGTATTCAGGAATACATCAAAGATCGCATGAGTGATGATGAGAAATTAATGAATACAAGATTCGCACAGGGCGATGTCGTAAATACAATGATTAAATGTGCGGGCGGAGAAACAATCCTTCTTACGTTGAATACATCTCTTCCACGTTTCTACAGCAGAGATTTTACAGTTTGCGGAACAAAGGGAATGTATGAGGAAGAAAATGACACCGTATTTGTAGATAAGAAATATACTGCAGAAGAAGAATGGGATTTCAAAGCGAACTGGGGAAATGCAAAAGACTATGAAAAAGATTATGAGCATCCAATCTGGCAGAAGTTTTTGAACGACGGAGTTCAGGGTGGACATGGCGGAATGGACTGGCTTGTATTTGAAGCATTTTTTGAAAGCATCCGCAATGGTGAACCTTGTCCGATCGATGTATATGATGCTGCGTCCTGGATGTGTATTTCAGCACTGTCAGAGGAATCTATCGCAATGGGCGGACATCCGGTAGCAATTCCGGACTTCACAAACGGAGAGTGGATTAAAAGATAAGAGTAAATTGACTTCCTAACTATGGCAGTTTATAATAGTCTCAGTGATTTTATTTGAGCAAAGTGAGGTAATTGCAATGAATCAGGAGAGATTAGCGAAGGTATATGAATCGATGAAAGCAGAGGGAGTTGGACAGTTTCTTGTAACAGATCCAATGGCAGTATATTATCTGACAGGCACGATGTTAAATTGCGGTGAACGAATGATGATTCTTCTTTTGGCTGAGGGACAAGAACCAAAGCTTGTGATTGGGAAATTATTTCCGCAGAATGAAGAAGCACTCGGCGCTCAGGTTATCTATTTTGAAGATACGGATGATTATGTGGGAATGCTGGCTAGTGAAATGTCAGAAGATGGCGTTATCGGAGTAGATAAAGTATGGCCGGCACGTTTCCTTTTGGCGCTTATGGATAAGATGCCATCTGCAAAGTTTGTGAATGCATCATATATCATTGATCATATCCGCCAGATTAAGACTGCTGATGAGCAGGAGAAGATGCGGGCTGCATCTGCATGCAATGATAAGAGTATGGGTGAATTGATTCCTCTTGTTGCAAAAGGTATGACAGAGAAAGAAATGGGAGAAGAACTCCTGAAGATTTATCTGAAGAACGGCGCTCAGGGCCATTCATTTGATCCGATTGTGGCATATGGAGATAACGCTGCTGATCCGCACCATGAACCGGATGACTCAAAAGGAGTGTACGGGAACGCTGTTGTGTTGGATATTGGATGTATGAAAGACGGATATTGTGCGGATATGACAAGAACTGTGTTTATCGGAAAAGCCTCTGATAAGGCGAAAGAAATCTACGAGGTGGTAAAAGAAGCAAACCGCAGAGGAATTGAGGCCGCGAAGCCGGGAGCACGTTTTTGTGATGTAGACCGTGCAGCCAGAGATTATATTGAAGAGCAGGGATATGGCGCATATTTTACACATCGCACAGGGCATAATATTGGTATGGAAGTCCATGAGTATGGAGATGTATCTTTCACAAATGAAAATGTACTGAAACCGGGTATGTGTTTCTCTGTAGAACCGGGAATTTATATTCCGGGAGTTGCAGGAGTTCGTATTGAGGATCTAGTATTGATTACTGAAGATGGATGCGAAGTATTGAATCATTATACAAAAGATTTGATTGAAGTAGAAGTATAGAAAAATAATATAATGAATTTGAAAGATGAGAGCATTACGAAATGATCGGAAACGATTATAGAGGAATGCTCTTATTTTTTTACACAGATTTTAAGTTTTCTACATTGGAATTTGATGTTCGTACGGTAGAATGCATTTTCGAAAGGAGAGTTAAGAATGAAGGAGAAAAGACTGCAGAAACTCAGATATACGGGAAATGTATTTCTGTTTGTAATGCCTGCATTAATTCCGCTGGTTGTATTTTGGATATATCCAATCTGTCGTTCGATTATGATCAGCTTTACGAACTGGGACTATATGAGTCCACAGTATGATTTTGTATTTTTTGATAATTTTAAGATGTTGTTTCAGGATAGTCGTTTCTATGAGGCGGTAACGAATACGCTTGTATTTACGATTGGAACACTTGTACCAACGCTTATAGGAGGGCTTTTATTAGCGCTCTTGCTGAGAAAGAATTTCCGGGGGAGTGGATTTTATAAGTTTATTTTATTTTCCCCGTGGATTACACCAACAGTAGCAGTATCTATTGTGTGGACGTGGATTTTTGAACCGAGAAGTGGTATGGCTAATGCGGTGCTGAATTTCTTTCACTTGCCGGGACTTCAGTGGATTCAAAGTTCAGATACAGCGATGCTTGCGGTAATCCTTGTGACCGTATGGAAGAGTATTGGATATTCGATGATTTTTTATTTATCAGCATTAGAAAAGGTTCCGACAGAATTATATGAAGCATGCGGTATGGATGGGGGACATCGGTGGCATCAGTTCCGGGATATTACAATTCCGTGCATTTCACCGACAACATTTTTCTTAATGATCATTACGATGATCAATTCTCTGCAAGCTTATGATCAGATTCAAATTCTGACGCAGGGAGGACCGTCGGGAAGTACAAGAACCCTTCTTTATATGTATTATCAGCTTGGATTTGAAGAATTTGATATGGGACAGGCGACAGCGGTAGCAGTTGTAATGATTTTGATTACAGCAGGATTGTCTGCGATACAGTTTGTGGCATCCAAGAAGTGGGTTCATTATTAGTTGTAAAAAGAGTTTATTGAGGAAAGGAAAGAAAATTATGGAAAGTCAGAAAATTGCACTGACATCGAATCGTCTTCCGAAGGAAAAGTCAGGGCATCTGGCTGTGAAGACAAAAGTATTTCGAGGGATCAGCTTCGCGGGTAAAACGATTGTTCTGGCAGCAGTTAGTATTTTTACGGTATTCCCGTTTATATGGATGATACTCAGTGCATTAAAAACAAAAGCAGAGATTATGGATGTGGCAGCATTTTTTCCGTCAGATCCCCAGTGGGGAAATTTTGTAAATGTGTTTACGGAATCTCCGCTTATCAGATATATCGGCAACAGTTTGTTTGTCTCAGCAGTAACGCTGCTGATCCAGATTGTAACAGGAGCAATGATTGCATATGCGATTGTGTTTCTGGAATTTAAAGGGAAGAATCTTCTCTTTACGATTATTATGGGAACTTATATGCTGCCAAGTGCAGCGACTTATGTTCCGTCGTATATTATTTTGGCAAATATGGGGTTGCTGAATACATATACGGGGCTGATTATTTCTAATGCGGTCAGCATTTTCGGGATTTTTCTTCTAAGGCAGGCTTTTATGCAAGTGCCAAAAGGGCTTGTAGAAGCGGCGAGAATTGACGGCGCCTCTCACTGGCAGATTTTGTGGAGAATTATTAC
>CAUCYJ010000101.1:0-9598 GCA_958446945.1 uncultured Lachnospiraceae bacterium
GCCGATTCCGCTCCTGCTTTCGTCAATGAGTTAAACAGTGTACTTTTACCTACATTCGGTAATCCCACGATACCTAGTTTCATCTATCTTTACCTGTTTCAGAAATGCCTTTTTGAAACATTTCTGCCTTTCTTTTATGAGTTTAACGCAATTACAAAGTATAGCACAAATACCTTGCTTTTTCAATCTTATCCAATAAATATAAGATCCTGTAACAATGTGTAAAACAGTGTAACAATCAAGTAATATCCTTTTCGCTAATCTCTTGTTTCAATCAGTACCATAACACCTTCGTCATATGTAATCACCGCTTCCTTTTCTGCAATTTGATTACTGATACAGAGACTGTCCTGCGGATAAAGTGTATGATTTGTCAAAGGATATTTTGCCCCTCTGATCGTTAATCCGTGAATGATTCCACTCAAAGAAAATAACGAAAAATATGGTCCGTAAGACTCGCTTTTCTTCAAATGCATCTCCTGTCCAATAATCCTGATTTTATTATGTTCATCTAAGATAACTGCTTCAGCACCTGCCTGCTTCGCTGCTACAAGCGTTTGAACATTCCCCCAAAGGTGATCTACTCTTGTTCCGGTTGCCCCAAGCAATATAATATCATCACATCCAAGTTCCAGTGCGAGTCTTAACCCTATTTCCGTATCGGAAGCATCTTTTTCCGGCTTAAACTCCCGGATTGGAATCTCTGTTTCTGACCGATAATACGCAAGCACTTCCGGATCAATACTATCAAAATCTCCAACAATCTGCGTTGGCACGATGCCATTTTCGTATAGCCAGCAAAGTCCTCTGTCTACTCCGATCAACTCTATATAAGGTTCTCCCAACACTGTTTTCGCCAGATTATCATACATACTTCCACCACTGATAATAATTGCCCGCTTACTCATGACTTCTTAAAATCTCCATAAATTTCTTCGTATTTTCTTCCGTTGCTTTAAATACTGCAGATCCTGCTACAATTATATTCGCTCCTGCTTCCAGAACCGTTTTCACATTATCTGTTCCAATACCGCCGTCTACCTGAATATCAAGATCCAGTTGTTTTTCTTCTGCCATCTTTCTTACAGCTCTTACTTTATCTAACGCCTCCGGCATAAATTTTTGTCCGCCAAATCCAGGCTCCACACTCATAATCAAAACCATATCTATCTGATCAAGCAACGGTTCCAGAACGCTGACCGGTGTAGCCGGTTTCACAGAAACACCGACTTTTACCCCTGTTTCTCGTATCTTTTCAATAGTTTCTCTTACGTTTTCACAAGCTTCGTAATGAATCGTAATCAAATCCGCTCCTGCCTCTGCAAATGCATTAATATAACGAATTGGCTCTGTAATCATCAAATGAACATCCATGACCTGTGCTGTTGCTCTGTGAATTGATTTCAACACCGGAATTCCAAACGAAATGTTCGGCACAAATATTCCATCCATCACATCGAAATGAATGTATTGCGCTCCGCACTCCTCTGTAATACGCATTTCTTCTCCAAGACGTGTAAAATCTGCTGATAAAATAGATGGTGCTAATATATTTTTCATATTTAATACTTCTTCCTCTCTTTTAATTCCTGATAAAGTTCCTGATAACTCTCATACCGCTTTGGATGGATAATCCCCCGCTCGACAGCCGCCTTTACTGCACAATTTGGTTCATGGATGTGGTCACAGCCTTGAAATCTGCACACCCCTTCGCAATTTTGAAATTCCGGGAAAAATTCTTTAAGTTCTTCTTTCTCAAAATCATTCGTATAGAGGGAACTAAATCCAGGGGTATCCATGATATATGTTCCCTGGTCACTCTCAATTAACTCTGAATGTCTTGTTGTATGTTTCCCGCGTTCAATCTTCTCACTGATACTGCCGGTCTCCATGCTAACATTACTCTGCAGTGTATTAATCAACGAAGATTTTCCTACTCCTGAGGGTCCCGCAATAGCAGTTGTCTTTCCCTTAAGAAGCGTTTGAATTTCTTTTACATTCTCCTGTGTAAATGCACTGACAAATACGATCGGATAGCCCGTTCCTTTATAAATTTCATACAGCTCTTGTATGTCCTTTTCTCCCGCCAGATCTTTTTTATTAAAACAAAGTACAACCGGAATCTGCCTGCGCTCCATCATCACAAGAAACCGATCAAGAAGATTTAGATGCGGCTTCGGCTTTGTCACTGCGAACACAACAAGCGCCTGATCAATATTTGCTACTGCCGGACGTATCAGTTCATTTTTCCGTTCTAGTATTTCTGTAATATTCCCTTTTCTCTCCACCTCATCTAAGATATCGATTTCTACATTATCTCCAACAAGCGGTTTAATCTTTTCTTTTCGGAAGGCTCCCTTTGCCTTACACTCATAAATAATGGATTCTACTACATTAACGTAGTAGAATCCTGCAATTCCTTTTATAATCTTTCCCTGCATATATGCTCCTGTTACTCGATATCTCCATTTCCAGTTCCCTGATCAGGATCGGTCGGACCCGGATCCGGTATCTCAGGTGTTTTTGGACCATTGCTTATATAGATGGTAATTGTTGCTCCCTCTTCTACTTCCTGTCCAACACCAGGATCACAGGAAATAACGATTCCAGCCTCTTCATTACTGTCCTGCCATACTTCTTTATACTTCAGTCCCATATTTAAAAGTGCATTTTTGGCATTTCCGGCAGAATTGCCAACGATGTTCGGAACTGTCGGCTTCGGCTTTGGTTTCTCACCCTGACTGACAGTAATATTCACTGTTGTTCCCTTATCTACTTTTGTACCTTCAGAAATAGACTGGTCAATAACCGTTCCCGCTGGTTCACTGCTGTATTCCTGCACAACCTGTCCAATTCCAAGTTCAACTTCGGCTAAAAGTTTTGCTGCTGTCTCCTGATCCTTTCCAATCAAGCTCGGCACCGGAACCTGATCTTTTCCTTTGCTGACATACAGCGTAATCTTGCTGTCCTTTGCTACTTCTTCATTGACAGCCGGATCTGTTTTGATGACCTTTCCATTCTCTACACTGCTGTCGAAAACAAGCTTCGGCGTAATATTACTCTCTGTAAATCCTGCGCTGACAAGCATTCGGATTGCATCTTCTGTTGTATAGCCGGAAACTTCCGGTACAACTGCTTTTTCTTTTTTCAGTCCGGAGCTCACAGTCAAAACGATCCTTGTATTTTTCTTTACTTTTTTTCCCGCTTTTACATCCGTCTTAATGACATAGCCTTTTTCATATTTTTCTGACTCTTCTGTCTTAACCGGTGTCTGGTAACCGAGTCCCGCTTCATTAAGCATCTTGATTGCTTCTTCCTGCTTCTTTCCGATGATATTTGGCATCTTTGCCATATCTTCTTCTTTTTCGACAACAGGCTTTCCTGAGTCAAATTTCAAAAGCCCCATAGCGCGTGCACCAATAAATACAAGAACGAATACAATAATCGCAGCCACAACTCCGGTAAGAATCTTCAGTACTTTTGTCATTCCCGGATTTACATCTTCGCCGTCTTTGCGTCCCCCTTTTCCGGAACGTCCTTTTTTTCCGTAAGAATACGTATCCTCCTCATCATCATAATCATCTTCATCATAATCGTCATCGTAATCTCTGTCATCTTGATGATCATAATCATCTTCATAAGAACCTGTATCATAATAGCCGGTATCAGAAGAATATGAACCTGTATCATAATTCGCTGCTGCTTCTCTTCTGGCACGCTCAATATCAATAGACGATGCCATCATAGTATCGCCAAGATTATCTGCTGTCGGAATTACTACAAAATTCCCGTTTGGATCCACAAGCGAACGTTTCAAATCTGCGATCAAGGCTGTCATATTCGGGTAGCGGCAGTTTGGATTCTTCTGAGTGCACTTCATAATAATCTGTTCCAGACTTCTCGGCATTCCAATTGCAATGCTGGATGGTGGGATAATTTCTTCATTTAAGTGCTTTACTGCAACTGCAACTGCCGAATCTCCATCAAACGGCACCTGCCCTGTTACCATCTCATAAAGTGTAATTCCTAGGGAATAGATATCACTCTTAGCATCGCTGATGCCCCCTCTGGCCTGTTCCGGAGATGTATAGTGAACAGAACCTAAAATATTCGTACTCACAGTCTGAGAAGTGGCTGCCTTAGCGATTCCAAAATCAGTTACTTTTACTTTTCCTTCTTTGGAAATAATGACATTCTGCGGTTTAATATCTCTGTGGATAATCTGATTCTGATGCGCCGCGTCAATTCCTGCACAGATTTGAATCGCAATACTAATAACCTCTTTTGCAGAAAGCCGCCCTTTCTTCTCAATATAGTCCTTCAGAGTAATCCCTTCTACCAATTCCATGACTATGAAGTACAAGCCTCTGTCAACGCCGACATCATATACATTTACAACATTCGGGTGCATCAATCCCGCTGCGGACTGTGCTTCTGTTTGAAATTTCTTTACAAATGTATCGTCCTCACGGAACTGTTTCTTCAGTACTTTAATCGCTACATAACGGTTCAGCTTTTCATCTTTTCCTCTGTAGACATCAGCCATACCGCCCGCACCGATTCTATCGAGTACGACATAGCGCTTCGCTAATACAACACCTTCTTTAATCATAAGCTCACCTCTGACCCACCTGCAAACGGCTCAACAACAACAACTCCGATGTTATCCTTTCCCCCATTATCGTTCGCACGTGCTATTAATTTCTCTACTGCATCTACAACATCTCTGCGAGACTGTACGATGCGGAACAATTCATCATTTTCTACCATATTGCTGAGTCCGTCTGTACACATCAATATGACGTCATCCTTTTTCAAATGATATTCAAAGAAGTCAATCTCAACTTCTTCCTTTCCCCCAATTGCTCTCGTAATAATGTTCTTATCTCTGTGAAATCTTGCTTCTTCCGGCTTAATCCCGCCAAGTCTCACCATTTCTTCCACAAGAGAATGATCTTTTGACAACTGTTTAATTTCCTGATTAATCAAATACAGGCGACTGTCACCAATATTGGCAAAATACAACGTATGCTCGATTACAGTAGCTGCCACAAGCGTTGTTCCCATTCCCTCCAGCTTCACGTCTTTTGCCGCTGCTTCCATCAGTTTATGGTTCACAGTCTGGATTGCCTTACGCATAACTGCCTCCGGTCCATCCTCTTTACTGTTTTCAATCTCCTGCTTCAGTGTCTCTACTGTATATCTGGATGCAAAATCTCCGGCCTTATGACCGCCCATTCCGTCTGCCACAACAAACAGATTAGGAATATTTCCAACCGGCGTAGTAGACACATATACATAATCCTGATTCACTTCCCGCTTTTTTCCGACATCTGTCATTGAAAATGCTTTCATTAATGAATCCTCCCGAATCTATGCTAATCCTTCGTGTAACGTCTTCTTAACTGTCCACAGGCTCCATCAATATCAGAACCCATTTCTCTTCTTATAGTAACATTTAATTTTTCTTTTTCAAGCCTATTTTTAAAATTCAGCGCACTTTCCCTTGTCGGTCGAACATAATCCCTCTCTTTAATCGGATTGACCGGAATCAGATTCAAATGACAATTTCGACGACCAAGAAGTGCGATTAATTCTTTAGCATCTTCTTCTGTATCGTTCACTCCGTGCACAAGACTGTACTCAAATGTCATTCTTCGACCTGTATTCTCGAAATATTCATCACATGCCTTCATCACTTCTGAAAGTTCATACTTATTCGCCACCGGCATGAGCTTCCTGCGCTTCTCTTGCGTAGCTCCGTGCAAAGACAGCGCCAGCGTAATCTGCAGATTTTCTTTTGCAAGCCGCTTCATATTCGGTACAATCCCACATGTAGACAGCGTAATATTTCTCTGACTAATATGAAGGCCATTCTCATCACTTAACATATGTATAAATTTAACTATATTTTCGTAATTATCAAGTGGCTCTCCAGTTCCCATCACAACCACATTCGATACCCGCTCTCCCGTCAGACGCTGAATTTCATAAATCTGTCCGAGCATTTCGGAAGGCGCAAGATTTCTCACAAGTCCTCCAATTGTAGATGCACAAAAGCGACATCCCATCCGGCATCCCACTTGTGAGGAAATACATACAGAATTTCCATGCTTATAGCGCATCAGAACGCTTTCTACCATATTTCCATCAGAAAGACAAAACAAAAATTTATTCGTTCCATCCAATTTTGAAATCTGCCGTTCCTCCAGCTCAACCTTTGGAATTACATAGGAACGAGAAATTTTTTCTCTTAACGGCTTTGACAGGTTCGTCATCTCCTCAAAGGAATCTGCCAGTTTCACATGCAGCCACTCATAGATCTGCTTACTCCGAAATGCTTTTTCTCCAATAAATTCCATTTCTTTTTTTAATTCTGCAAGCGTGAATGACCTGATATCCTTTTGTTCCATGTTCTACTCCTTTTTTTGAAATACTGAAATAAAAAATCCATCACTTTGATATATGCCTGGCAGAAGTTTCAGCATATTTCCTTCTACCGCCGATTTTAAGCTGTCACAAACTGCCTCTGAAATTGAAACCGGAAGAAATTCCGGCGCAGTTTCCAGAAACCAGCTTACATTTTCTTCATTTTCCTCTCTATTCAGAGTACAAGTGCTGTAGATTAATCTCCCTCCCGGTTTTACATATGTCCGGACTACTGCCAAAATCTCTCTTTGCAGCTTTACAAGTTCTTTTTGCATTTCTCGTGTAATATTGTATTTTAAATCTGTCTTTTTTCCAAGCACGCCAAGCCCGGAACACGGAAGATCTGCAATCACAATATCTGCTCTTTCTTCCGATTCCGGAACCGGCACAGTTGCATCCTGGCAAGAAACCGTTACATTTTCAAATCCAAGACGTATTACATTCTCCTCAATCAATTCTGTTTTATAAGTGGTCAGATCTCTTGCTTCTACAAGTCCTGTCCCTTCCAGTTTTTCCGCCATGTGAAGTGCTTTTCCTCCCGGCGCTGCACACACATCGATTACATAGTCTCCCTTTTTTGGTGCTGCAAGCTCTGTCACAAGCATGGAACTAAGATCCTGAACTTGAAATGCCCCATCCTGAAAGCTCTTGAGACTTCCAAGATAATCAAATCCACTAATCCAGTATGCATAAGGCAGATACGGATGTGGTTTTACATTCACTCCTTCTTCCCGAAGCAGCTCTGCAAGTTTCTCAGGCGTCTGTTTCTGAAGATTACACCGGATTGTCAGCGGTTTTTCTCTCTGAAAATCCCCAAATATTTTCTCTGTGGTTTCCCGTCCATACTGCTCCAGAAATTGCTCTGTCATCCACTCTGGAATAGAATAACGAACAGAAAGATAAGTAACTGCATCTTTTTCATCCGGCCATTTCACCTGATCTTTATTCCGCCCCACAGTTCTTAATACACCATTGACGAACCCTTTCAGATTCCGGAACCCTTTCTTCACAGCAAGTTTTACCGCCTCATTGCAAACTGCAGAATCCGGAACACTGTCCATATAACGCATCTGATATACTGCGCTTCTTAAAATCATTCGGATGACCGGTTTCATTTTGTTTACTTTTACACTGGAAAACTGATTCAGAATATAATCAATCTCTATCATATGTTCGAGCGTTCCCTCTGTCACTCTTGTAATAAATGCACGCTCACGTTTCTCCAGATACTGATATTTCCCAAGTGTATTCTGAAGCGCTACATGACTTTTTACGTGATCTCGCGTAATTTCAAGAAGAATTTCCAGCACAAGTTCTCTCTCATTGATTTCTTTAGTCATTGTCCCTTCTTCCTCCTGTCAGGAGCAAAATTCTAAGAAGCTGCAGAATAGCCCCTGCCGCTCCTGCCACATAAGTAAGAGCTGCCGCTCCAAGTACTTTCTTTGCCGCTCCAAGTTCATCTTCCGCAAGCATTCCCGTAGAACCTAAAATCCGGATTGCACGGCTGGATGCATTGAACTCTACTGGAAGTGTTATAACCTGAAAAAGCACTGCTATAGAAAATGCAAGAATCCCAATATTAATCAACCAGGAAGCACTTTCTCCTCTAATAAATAAGCCCATCACAATCAGCGGCCACGCAATTGCAGAACCAAAGTTTGCCACCGGAACAAGCGCCCCGCGAATCGTAAGCGGTGCATAGTTTCCAGCATGTTGAAGGGCATGACCGCACTCATGTGCGGCAACTCCTACTGCTGCGACAGATGTCGAACCATAAGTCGCATCCGAAAGCCGAAGCACTTTTTTTCTTGGATCATAATGGTCTGTCAGTTGCCCAGAAACATGCTCTACCCGAACATCATAAATACCTGCCTGTCTAAGTATACGCTCTGCCGCTTCGCGACCAGTCATCCCTGCCCGATTCTGAATATAAGAATACTTCGCATAAGTTGATTTTACTTTTGCCGATGCAAGAAGGCTTAGCACTACACCGATGAAAACTAAAATATATGTTGGATCAAAATACATTGGATAATAAAACATACTGTTCCCTCCTAATTACAATGTGCTCCCCCAAGCATCATTCCTTCTGCAATTTGGTATCCCCGCATAAACGAAGCGCTATCCATACGTTTCTTTCCCGGAATCTGAAGTTCCTGAATCAGAAGACTTCCCTTTCCTGTCTGCACTTCAAATCCTTCTTTTGTAACTTTTACTATAGTACCAGGCGCTTTCCCGGACGCTGTATCTGTCACATCTGCTGCCCAGATTTTCATAACCTTTCCATCCCATTGCGTATAAGCGCTTGGCCAGGAATTTAATCCGCGGATCAGCTGTTCAATTGCTTTGGCATCTTGTGTCCAGTCAATTTCTCCCATTTTCTTATCCAGCATCTTCGCATATGCCGTTGGCGAATCTCCCTGTTTTTCCGGGACAATTGTATGCTCCTCAAGTCCCTTTAACGTCTCAACACAAAGCGCTGCTCCTGCTGCTGCCAGCTTGTCATGAAGACTCTCTCCTGTTTCTTTCGGTTCCAGCGCAACCTCTGTTTTCAGCAGCATATCTCCTGTATCCAGCCCTTCATCCATCTGCATCGTTGTAACTCCGCTGACTGTCTCGCCATTGATAACCGCCCACTGGATCGGAGCCGCACCGCGATACTTCGGAAGAAGAGAAGCATGCACATTCACGCAGCCATATGGCGTTAGTTCCAGTATCTCTTTCGGAAGAATCTGGCCAAATGCAATTACAACCATAATATCTGCTTCGTATTTCTTCAGTTCTTCAATACATTCTGCATTGCGGATTCTCTTCGGCTGATAAACTGGAATCCCATGTTTCTCCGCAGCAATCTTTACCGGAGTAAACTGCATTTCTTTCCCGCGTCCTTTTGGCTTATCTGGCTGTGTCACCACCAGCACTACTTCATGTCCTGCAGCTACAAGCGCTTCCAATGTTCCGACAGAGAACTCCGGTGTTCCCATAAATATCACTCTCATTTTATTCTTCCTCCGCTTCCGGCGCTTCCACATCATGGAGCTCCCCTTCCACATGTGCTACATAAAGAATTCCATCCAGATGTTCAATCTCATGACAGAATGCTCTTGCTAGCAGGCCTTATCCTTCCATCTCAAATGGTTTCATATCTTGGTCAAGTGCCCGAATCTGA
>CAUCYJ010000102.1:0-9156 GCA_958446945.1 uncultured Lachnospiraceae bacterium
TGTTTCCTGATATACCGGAAATCTCGAATATCTTCTTCCCATAATCTCCTGCATACATTCTTCAAGGGTACATGACGCATCCAGCGCACAAATATGCTTGCGATGAGTCATCACATCTTTGGCATCCATATGTTTAAATAAAATAACATTTCGCATCATAGATGCTTCTTCCGGGACAAAAACACCTTCTGTTTGTCCTTCGCTGATCCATTTTAAAAGCAGTTCTTCTCTTTCGTCCTGGTCAATTTCTTCCGAAAATACTGAACGCATTTTTCTTAAAAGACGTTCTTCTTCCATAATGTTCTCCTTCTCATTTTATGTATGAAGCTCCAAACTGATACGGAGCGCTTCATCCACTCGTCTCATTAGTTCCCGATCCACATGACAGACAAGCTCTTTCAGCCTTTGCTTATCAATAGTCCGAATCTGTTCTAGCAAAATTACTGAATTCTTCACGATATGATATCTTCTGGCATCCACTTCAATGTGAGTTGGAAGTTTCGACTTATTCATGCGCGATGTAATTGCAGCACATATAACCGTGGGGCTGTGTCGATTGCCGATGTCATTTTGAATAATCAATACCGGCCGTATCCCTCCTTGTTCGGAGCCGACGACCGGGCTTAAATCTGCATAATAAATATCTCCTCTTTTTACCTGCATTCTTTCACACTCCGATAATGTTGATGATAATGGATAGTCTTTCCAACTTTTTCGGATGTATTCCAAATGCGCGCAAAATCATTTATGCAAAATAATCAATCTGTTCTACTATCTTACCATCCCGGTAATATACTCGAGGTATCCGTTTACCAAGATCACAGATGAATTCATAATTAAACCGATCTGCCAATTCACTTAACTGATCTACCGTAATCGTTTCTTCCCCATCCCTTCCTATAAGTACTGCCTGATCACCGAATTTCACTTCGTCAATTCCTGTTACATCAACCATAAACTGATCCATGCAGACTCTTCCGATAATTGGCGCTCTTTTTCCATGAATCAACACATGGGCCTTATTGGAAAGACTTCTCGGATATCCATCTCCATATCCAACCGGAATGGTAGCAATCTTCATTTCTTTTTCTGCCACAAATGTTCCTCCATAGCTGACAGAAGTTCCGGCAGAAATCGTCTTCACATATTCTACATGACTAATCAGCGACAAGGCCGGCTTTAATTCTACCGCTTTCTTTGATACTTCCTGGGATGGATACAATCCATAAATTGCAATCCCAGCCCTTACCAAATCACAATTTGCCTCCCGGACATCGATAATTCCAGCGCTGTTTGAGCAATGTTCATAATCGAATGTTACTCCCGATTCTTTCAGCTTTGATGTCATCTTATGAAAAATAGCCAACTGCTGTTTTGTATACGTCTTATCCGCCTCGTCTGCTTTCGCAAAATGTGTAAAGATTCCTTCTGCTTCCATATGCGGCAACGCAATAATTCGTTTGATTGCTTCTACACTTTCATCTGTCGGAGCAAATCCAAGTCTTGACATCCCTGTCTCCAGTTTTACATGAAAATATGCCTGTCGATCTAACTGTACTGCCAGATCTGACAATTCCTGCATCTGCTCCTCCTGATACACTGTCATTCGAATCTCATGCTTCAACATCTCTTCAAATTGATCCGGGAAAATACATCCTAACACTAGGATAGGTTTCCTGATTCCATTCTTTCTCAACAGCACTGCTTCGTCAAGTGTTGCTGTGGCAAAGCCCCATACATATTCGTATACTTCCAACATTCTAGCCACAGGAATAGCGCCGTGTCCATAACCATCTGTCTTGACTACGCCGATCATCTTTGTCTTTGCATCAATATTACGATGCATTTGCTCCATATTATATGCAATTGCGTCCAGATCTATCCTGGCCATCACTCTGCTGTATTTCTTCATCTTTCTATTTGCTGCTCCTTTTATTTTTTCAGTATTTCTCCTATAGCATCGATCACATCACTCGCAAGCACACTGTACTCACCCTTCTGATCTCTCGCCTTATCTCCGGCAAGGCCATGAAGAAAAACACCCGCGCAGGCTGCCTCATAAGGTTTCTGTCCCTGAGCAAGCAATCCGCCAACGATTCCTGCAAGTACATCTCCGGAACCACCCTTTGCCATCGCTGCATTCCCGCTTGTGTTTAGATAAATGCGTTCACCCTCTGTGTGTATCATTGTACGGGCATCTTTTAATACACAGATAACCGGGTATGCTGCTGTCAGTTCTCTGATGGCTGTAATACGATCTTTTCTAATTTCTTCAACCGATTTTCCTGTCAATCGGGACATTTCTTTCATGTGAGGGGTTAAAATTACCGGAGCCTGACATTCCCCCAGTAATTTCATTTCTTCTGAAATCAGATTCAGTCCATCTGCATCAACAACACAAGGAATTCTTGATTCTTTCAGCACTGTGCGTACAATCTGGTTGGCTGTCGGACTTTTTCCAAGTCCACAACCAATCACTGCTGCATCTGCCCATGCAAGTTCTTCTAATAACTGCTCTTTTTCCAAAAACTCATACGTGCTGATCAGTGCTTCAGGCAAAAGCTGCTGAAGAATCATTCTGTTGGATTCATCGGTATAAATTTTTACAAGTCCAGCTCCGGCACAGTATGCTGCCTTTGCACTTAGATAAGCAGCCCCGCACATTCCGCGGCTTCCAGCAATTACAAGTGTTTTCCCATAAGTCCCTTTATGACTATACTGACTGCGTGCCGGAAACTGCTCTCTCAGATCACTCATCTCATAAGTATAGGCAACTTCTGTCTGTTCGTCAAACAAATCTGTCTGAATTCCAATATCTTTTATAAAAACAGTGCCGCACCATACTCTTCCCGGATCACAAACCATTCCATATTTCTCACATGCAAACGTTACTGTAATATCCGCCTGAAATGCTGTGCCGAGAATACTTCCGTCAAATGAAGATACTCCAGATGGAATATCAATAGCCACCTTTTTCCCCGGAAGCCGATTCATCTCCTCAATCACTGTTTTATAATATCCTTCTATTGTTCTTGACAGTCCGATACCAAACACTGCATCTATAATAACACTATATGCTTTCACCGGGATCCTGTCACAATCTTTTATTCCATAATTTTCAAGGATCTTCCGCTGAAGCTTCGTCTCTTCACTCATAGATGCTTCTCTTCCAACCAGTACAACGGTCACATCTGACCCCTTTAAATGCAGCAGTCTTGCAACGGCATATCCATCTCCGCCATTATTTCCCGCACCGCAGACAATCAGCGGTTTTGATAGGTCCGTTTCTGTTTCTTCCAGTACCTCTACTGTCCTTAGTGCCGCACGTTCCATTAACACCATCGACGGAACTTGTTTTTGAACAATCGTCTCCTCATCTGCATATTTCATCCATATTCCATTCGGCAAATATCTCATATCCACACCCCTATTTGCAGATCAACCCTGTCTGTATTTATTTCTATTAGTTTTCCCTGATTCTTCCTATATTATCTCTGTTAATTTTTAAACAAACGACGTGTAACAGAACCTTTCTATTACACGCCGCCAAGCAATTTTATTTAGTCTCTTTATGCTGATGCTGACTAACATTATACGACAGCCGCATCAAACTCTCAGATAAATGTACATTTTCTACAATCACGTCAGAAGGCACATTCAAATCCGTATGTGCAAAGTTCCAGATTGCCTTTACACCATTATCTACAAGTACCTTCGCTACCTCTGAGGCTTTCGCTTTCGGAATTGTGAGCACTCCAATCTCAATTCCATTTTCTTTTACAAACTCTTGCAGTTCATCCATCATCCGAATCTCCACACCACGGATGGAAACTCCCGCAAGACGTGGATTCACATCAAAAATCCCCTTCAGAAGAAAACCTTTCTTCTCAAATGAAGTATAATTAGCCAGAGCCTGTCCCAGATTACCGGCGCCAATAATTACCATGTTATGCGTCACATCCAGTCCAAGAATCTTACCAATCTCCTCATAAAGACTCTTCACATTATAACCGTATCCCTGCTGTCCAAATCCTCCGAAATTGTTCAAATCCTGTCGTATCTGAGATGCTGTCACTTTCATGCGCTTGCTCAGTTCATTAGACGAAATCCGCTCAACTCCATTATCCAATAATTCCCCTAAATATCGATAATATCTAGGCAATCTTCTTATAACAGCCTGTGATATCTTTCTTTCATTCATTTCGTCAACCTCGTCTTTCCGTAATCCGCATATTCACTAAAATATTATAGCGAATTGTCATATTGATGTCAATTATTTGTTGTAATTTGCAATATTTGCGCTATAATTGAACATGGATATTTTTATGTCAAAACAGTATAGAAACTTGGCTGTATAATCAAGCTAAATGAAAGATAAACAAACCAAACAGGAGGATACACATGGTACTCGCATGTCATAATATCAGCAAAGCATTCTTAGAGCAGGTCATTGTTAAATCCGGCTCTTTTCATATAGAAGACCGTGAAAAAGCGGCTTTGATCGGTGTCAATGGCGCCGGAAAATCAACTATCTTAAAAATGATTGTAGGTGAACTAACGCCAGATTCCGGTGAAATCGTCCTTACTAAAGGAAAAACGATCGGATATCTTGCTCAGCATCAGATTCCGGATACAGAACATTCCATCTATGAAGAATTAAAAACTGCAAGAAGTTATCTGATCCAAATGGAAAATGAAATCCGTAAAATTGAAAGCGAACTTTCTTCCCTTACCGGAGATGCGCTGGAAGAACGGCTTCACACCTATCATCGGCTTACTGCCCAATTTGAACGCGAAAACGGATATGCCTATGAAAGCGAGCTTACAGGCGTATTAAAAGGGCTCGGCTTTTCTGAAGAAGAATTCCAAAAACCGGTCAACACTCTGTCCGGAGGACAAAAAACCCGGGTAGCTCTTGGTAAACTGCTCCTAACGAAACCAGACATTCTTCTTCTTGATGAACCCACAAACCATCTGGATTTAAATTCCATTTCCTGGCTCGAAACTTATCTTATGAATTATCCCGGTGCTGTTCTCATTGTTTCCCATGACCGTTACTTTTTAAATCGCGTTGTCACAAAAGTAATTGAAATTGAACACGGAGAAATCATGAGTTTCCCTGGAAATTATACTGAATTTGCCGAAAAAAAGAAACAGGTACGGGAAGCAAAACTGAAAGAATATTTTAAACAACAGCAGGAAATCAAACATCAGGAAGCCGTTATCGAAAAGCTGCGCTCGTTTAACCGGGAGAAATCCATCCGCCGCGCAGAAAGTCGTGAAAAAATGCTTTCAAAAATGGTACCGGTAGAAAAACCACTTGAAGACACAAACGAACTTCATTTTCACCTTGAACCATCCTCTGTCAGCGGAAATGATGTGCTATCCGTAGAAGATCTCAGCATGTCCTTTCAGACACAAAAATTATTCCAGCATGTAAGCTTTTCTCTGAAGCGCGGAGAACATGTTGCAGTCATCGGAGATAATGGAACCGGAAAAACAACGCTTCTTAAAATTCTGAATGGTCTTCTTGATGCCGATGAAGGACGGTTTCAGCTTGGAACCAATGTACATATTGGATATTATGATCAGGAACACCATGTACTCCACCCGGAAAAAACTATTTTTGATGAAATCTCTGATGATTATCCGACACTTACCAATACCGAAATCCGCAATGTTTTGGCTGCATTCTTATTTACCGGTGAAGATGTCTATAAATTGATCGGAGATTTAAGCGGAGGCGAGCGCGGACGGGTATCTCTGGCAAAGCTCATGCTCTCTGAAGCAAATTTTCTAATTCTGGATGAGCCGACCAACCACCTAGATATTGCCTCCAAAGAGATTCTGGAAAAAGCTTTGAATGACTATACCGGAACAATCCTGTACGTTTCTCATGACCGGTATTTTATTAACCAGACTGCACAGAGAATCCTGGAACTGACGAATCATACTTTCGTAAATTATATCGGAAATTATGATTACTATGTCGAGAAGAAAGAAGAACTGACAAAAATCTATGCCCCGTCTGACGAAAATCCTTCTCACGTTCAGGAAACGCTTTCCGATACAAAACTTGACTGGCAAGCTCAAAAAGAAGCACAGGCCAGAGAACGTAAGCGAAAAAATGAATTTCAAAAAACCGAAAAACGTATCGATGCACTGGAAACAAGAAATGCGGAAATTGATGAATTAATGACTCAGGAAGATATTTATACAAATTCTGTCAAATGCCGGGAACTGGCAGAAGAAAAATCTGCAATTGAAGAGGAACTTTTAAAACTATACGAAATCTGGGAAACATTGGCAGAAGAACTGTCTTAATCAATTGCCGCCGGAAATAGATTCTTTTAAAAAGAAAACAATTCTCCGGCGGCAGCTTTATTTCTATAGTATTTTTTAATATTTTCCTAACTCTTACAGACGTTCCCTAAGATTCTCTGCGATTGTTTGGATAAATTCTTCACTGTTTAAAGTTATTACATGTTCTAATGAAGTAATCATAGCCAAGTCTTTCGTCATTTTGCCACTTTCGATCGTGTCAATGACCGCTTTTTCAAGGCTGTCAGCGAATTTCATCAGGCGATCGTTCTGATCCAGTTCTCCTCTTTTTCTAAGAGCGCCACTCCAGGCAAAAATTGTCGCAACCGGATTGGTAGACGTTTCTTCTCCTGCCAGATATTTATAATAATGCCTCTGTACCGTTCCATGTGCAGCCTCATATTCATAATTGCCGTCCGGTGTTACAAGAACAGATGTCATCATAGCAAGAGAACCAAAAGCCGATGAGATCATGTCGCTCATCACATCCCCATCGTAGTTTTTACACGCCCACACATAACCGCCTTCTGATTTCATAACACGGGCTACTGCATCATCAATTAGTGTATAAAAATAAGTGATTCCTGCTTTCCGAAACTTTTCCTCATACTCTTTTTCATAAATCTCCCGAAAAATATCCTTAAACGTATGATCATATTTCTTTGAAATAGTATCCTTTGATGCAAACCACAAATCTTCTCTTACATCAAGTGCATAATGAAAACAACTCCTTGCGAAACTTTCAATAGACGTTTTTGTATTATGCATTCCCTGGATGATACCTTCGCCCGAAAATTCATGAACCAGTTCTCTTTGTACTGTTCCATCCTCTGCTGTATACACAAGTTCTGCTTTTCCAGCTCCAGGTACTTTCATCTCTACACTTTTATATACATCCCCATAGGCATGGCGAGCTACGGTAATCGGTTTTTTCCAGTTTTTCACACATGGTTCAATCCCTGCTGCAAGGATCGGCGCCCGAAATACTGTTCCGTCCAAAATTGCACGGATCGTTCCATTCGGACTCTTCCACATTTCTTTCAGATTATACTCCTTTACTCTGGCTGCATTTGGAGTAATTGTTGCACATTTCACTGCTACATGATACCTTTTTACCGCATACGCTGCATCTGCTGTTACCTGATCTTCCGATGCGTCCCTGGACTCCAGCCCCAGATCATAGTATGCTGTTTTTAACTCTACAAACGGACAGATCAAATGCTTTTTAATCATTGCCCACAAAACTCTTGTCATTTCATCTCCATCCATTTCTACAAGCGGTGTTGTCATCTGAATTTTATCCATAGCCCTTTTCCTCCTGTCTCTTTTACTGATTTCTCATATGTTTTTTCATTACATTAAATTATCTACTACATGACGGATATGTTCATACGCCAATTGTTCTGCTAGATTTGCATTCTTTGCTTTAATTGCCTCGTAAATCCCGCGATGCTCTGCAATAGATTTCTCCGCCCGATCTTTCTTTTCTACGGACGTCTTCCTCGCTTTGCGCACATAATTGTGAAAATCTGTCAGCATATGCTGAAGAATCCGACTATTGGAAGCTTCATACAATACTTTGTGAAATTCACTGTCCAATTCCACTACATGTCCTCCGTCCTCTTTCTTTCTACCGTAAAATTCAGATAACAGAAGCACTTCTTCCATCTTCTCTAGTTGTTCCTGTGTGATATGATCCGTCGCCCATCTCGCACAGAGACCTTCCAACCTAGAGCGTATTGCATAGATATCCGCAATATCCTTCCCATTAATTCCAGTTACATAAGCACCTTTATTGGGAATGATCTTCACAAGTCCCTCCAACTCCAATTGACGAAGTGCTTCCCGCACCGGTGTACGGCTGACTCCCATCTCTTCTCCTATCGTAATTTCCCTTAATTCTTCATTCTCTTTATATTTCCCCGACAGAATATCTTCCCGCAAAGCATTAAACACTCGTCCTCGCAAAGAATGATCCTGGTATTCCTTCACTTTCTATCACTCCAATTCTTGATTTTGTATAATTGTATACAACCATATTGTTTTTGTCAATAAAAAACAGGTGAAATCTCACCTGTTTTCAAAAATTTTATTAATTTATCAGACGATTTAATATAACTTTGCACCAACCTGACGCGGCTGATATCCCTCTCGTACAAGTGCTTCTAAAATTTGCTCTTTATGTTCTGTCCCAAACGCCTCCATCGTAATTCGAAGTTCTACCGCCGCATTACGGTTCGTATTCACAAACTGATTATGTTCCAAGCGAATGACATTTCCCTGAGCATCTGCGATTGTCTTCGCAACATGTACCAGTTCTCCCGGTTTATCCGGTAAGAGCACCGAAATAGAAAAGATGCGATCCCTCTGGATCAAACCATGCTGGACAATCGAAGACATCGTAATAACGTCCATATTTCCACCACTCAAAATACAGACTACTTTTTTCCCTTTCAAATCAAGCTGACGAAGAGCCGCCACAGAAAGAAGCCCAGAATTCTCTACGATCATTTTATGATTCTCTACCATATCAAGGAAAGCGCCGATCAATTCATCATCTTCTACTGTAATAACCTTATCTACATTTTCCTGTACATACGGAAAAACTTTCTCTCCTACACGCTTCACTGCTGTACCATCTGCAATCGTATTAGCACTTCCAAGCGTAACAACTTTTCCTGATTTTAAAGCCTCCATCATACTCGCCGCCTCTGACGGTTCTACTCCGACTACTTTAATCTTTGGATTCAGCATCTTGGCAAGGGTGGAAACACCGCTGATCAGACCGCCTCCTCCAATCGGAACGATGATATAATCAACTGTTGGAAGCTCCTG
>CAUCYJ010000103.1:0-9079 GCA_958446945.1 uncultured Lachnospiraceae bacterium
GGTTCCGAGAAGCTACCGTAGAAACGAAAGTAAGCCCGAAATTCCGAAAAGAAAAAGAGAGCATCAGATATATCCAAGAGAAGAATCTCCGGATATGCTGATGCTTGACTTGTTTTTAGCTCATTTAAAGACAATGAGGAGCTGTCAGAAGAATATGGGGCTATCGTATAGATGTTTTGAGTTAAGAAGGGATACGTGGAATGAATAAGTAGAATTCTGTAGTTGCTATGTTCCCTCAAAAGATATATACTTAAATTACAAATAAAAGCTGGTCAAGGGAGAGACTTATGGATGTGAAAGACAGTATTTCTGTAACACTAAAGACGATAGATGGAAAAGAAACGAAAGATCAGTCAGCAAAGAATATTTTTTCATATAAACCAATTATGAGTAATATTCTAAAATATACTGTAGAAGAATATAGAGACTGCTCCCTGGAAGAAATTATGAATTGTATAGAAGGTGATACGATTCAGATAGGAACCGCGTTGGTAGAAGAGGATATGGCAAAAACCATACGTGGAGAGGATACAGAATTTCATACGACAGATGAAGCACCAGCAGCATTTGATATTCTGTTCCGTTCTTTAAATCCAAAAGCAGAAGGAAAGCTTCTGGTAAATCTTCATATTGATTTTTAGATACAGCAAAATTACACACCGGGTTATCCGGTTGTAAAAAGAAGTATATATTATGGCTGCCGTAAATTGTCTGCACAATTAGATAAGATAGGGGAAAATGGAAAAGGATATGGTCATTTAGAAAAAGTGTACAGTATCTGGATCTGCCTCGATAATATTCCCAGGAAACTGGAAAATACCATATCATATTATAAGATGCAGAATTACAAAAATGAGGGAATCAAAGACAAAGAGTTCCGAATTGATTCCTGGGAATCAGATCTTTTGGAGATTATAATAGTACGGCTCGGTGGAGAAGGACAGGAAGAAAAGGGACTTTTGGATCTCTTATATGGATTATTTTCCGGAAACCAGAAAAAAGTATTATCATATATTCCAGATTCGGATAATCAAGTTCGTCAGAAGGAGGTGTCTGATATGTTAAGTATGATTTCTTATGCAGAGGAAAATGGAATAAAAAAGGGCGAAAAAAAAGGTGAAAAAAAGGGTGAAAATCGATTAGGAGCACTTATAAATATTCTATTAAAGAATAAACGTTATTCAGATGCTGAGAAAGCATCTGAGGACGAGGTGTATCGTGAACAACTATATAAAGAATATAAATTATAGAAATGGGTGGTTATTTTGAAAACTCCGGGGACTTAAATTTTCGACGACTGGTGATGCTCGAAAGGGTGCTCGTTTCAATCGGAATTGGAGTCTGCATCCTATGAAGTCCAGGTTTTAGTTTTTGCCATTCTAAAGATAGTCTCAGCATATTGTGCTTTTGTCAAGGACATTGAGGTCAGACCGTGCGTCCAGCAAAGAGCATGCAGTCCGACAGGTGGAAATTATAATATAATAAGATTTAGGTAATTAAACAATATCGCATACATAATACAGAAAATGTACTATTTAATCGGAGAAAAATATGTATAGAGAAAGAGTGAACGAAAAACTACCGACAGAATATTTGTTGCATGAATTTGATGAATTGATTTCCTGTAAGAGCCTTGGTAGTTATAATTGTTGTGAAATGGTTTCGATATATCTATGCCAAAGAGAAAAGGAAATGCCGGATAATGTATATACAATTTTTGTATTTGAAACAAGACCGAACGTAGAAAAGAGCTCGGAGAGACTTTTAAAAAAGCTTAAAAGTATTACTGATACATATTCATTAGGAATACAGAGAAAGGTGCTGGATGTATCAGAAGTTCGAAGTATTTTTGAATTGTTATGCAACAGTAGAGATAAGAAGGAAGTAGACATCGGAGATGGAAGGTTAGAAACAGGATATCTGGAAGGGGTATCGAAAGTTTTTATTCAGCAGGACAGTACAAAAGAGATGCTTTTAAACAAAGTATTAAAAAATAATTTTATTAATGGAAGTTATATTTTGGAATTTTTTGACTGTGATAAAAAGATTGTAAATGTGTTGAACACAGTGCAGTTCAGAAAGATGACAGATACAATATTCGATGCAATTCCAATTGATTTGTTTTCTGTATCAGATCGTATTGGGAATTTTGTGTTTCAATTTCCGTCAACGAATGTAAGGGTTTCTTATAAAAAAGATGATATGGAGAGACAGTTAACGTATGATGTGTCAGGTGATAAAGAATGTGAGGCAGATGATCAATTTCTGGTAGTGTCAGAAGGCGTTTTTGATGATTCGATTATTTCATTTGGTACCAGGACATTTAAACAGGAAGGATGTAATACTACATTTGAAGTTGGTGATGCTTCCCGATTTTGCAGGACAACGATAATTGATGTAAAACGGCAATTGATTTTGTCGCGTCAGGAAACAAGCTTTATAAGAAGAATGACGTATGTGCTGCAGATGGGTGCACAGTATGGAGAACAGCGTATCATTTATGATGAAACAGGACAGGTTGTTGACATTATTGAACCCATATCAGCGGAGAATGTTAATATTATAGAACAACCTGTTATTCGGACGCGAGATAGTCATATACATAAGCGTCAGTATAGCAGACGAGTTGATGAGTTATATGCCAGAGCTGAGTTTAGACGGTATGGAAGAGATTCAGAACCGCAGAAAGCTTTGAAAGATGTGATTGCATTGATGAATCGTGCACAAACAGGGAAGGTGTATCTGTGGGATCCTTATCTGACAGTTGAGGATATTTTACATACTTGGTATTTTACGAAAAGTATGAATGTAACGTTATATGCAATTACATCTGGTGAAATTGCCGAAAAAAGTAAAATGAGTGTATGTGATTGGATAGAACAGCAGCAGGAAATTATGGAGAAAAGGAGTAATCATTATGGTATACATGTAGAGCTTAGATGCCAGTGGGCTGATTATGGTTACAGTTTTCATGATCGTTTTCTCATGGTGCTTAATTTAGATCAGGATACCTCTTCTGTCTGGTCACTGGGTACATCTGTGAATAGCCTTGGAAATAAACATCATATTATTCAAAGTGTGGAACATCCACAGATGATGATAGACGCATTTGAAGAATTATGGAATGAGTTGGATGCTCCGGAATGCCTGGTATGGAAGAAAGGAGTATGATGGAGAAGACAATAAAAAAAGATATTTGGGAAATGATCAGTTCGGTGAGTTATAGTACTCATATTGCTGGTAACGCAGGAAGGGCTGATCAGAAATTTTTTGAACATTTGCAGGAAGGTATTGCTGATAATGATTTGGATAAGATATATGAATTCATTGATGCGTATGAGAGGGGAAAAAGTATAAAACCTGATGAATTAGTCTGCAGATTGTTTCAAAAAGCATATAGGGAGGACTCTGCACGTTTATGCCAGCTTTTGGCAGAGAAAAATAACATTGTAGATTATTGGATATTTCTTTCAACTTGCTGTGAAACAGATATGCTTGTGGATTTTGCAAAGATGGATGTAGCATATCCTTGTTTCTATTATGAATGTGCCAGGATTTTGTTGAAACGGACATCGGGTATAGATGAAAAATGCAAAGAGGCAATAATTGCAGCGGTCAAGAGAATTGCTGACAGGGATTTGGCGTTGTGGGAGCGCTGGGTACAAAGAAAGGAACATAATACAAATTGGCAGCAGCTTCTTTTTAGCGTTCTTTCTAAAGTCAGCAGAGAAGCGCTGAAGCGTTTTGCACAGACAATCAATCTGGATATGATGCTGCAGAATCATAAAGAGGATATTGTGGCTTGGGAATTTGAAAGGTTATCGGATACATCAAAAAAATATATCTTAGAAAATATAAGTAAAGATATTTTGGAGAATTGGAATTTATTGTTCGAGAAAAAGAAGAAAAAACATGAGAATTTAAGAGAAATATGGTTTTCTGGTTACTTTAGTTTAATTTTGAATTCTCTTCAATATGATTTGAAAAATAAGGAGGAGTGGAAACTTAGTTTTTTAAATTACGAAAAAATATTAGAAAAAGATATGTATGCATGGTATGAGAAAACGACACATATGTGTTGCGCTTTTTTCTATGATATAACGCAGATATTTTATATTGTACTGGCAGGGCAGGAAAAGCAGATTATAGAGGCGGATGAAAGCGTGACTCAAAGTATCAGGAAGATACAGTTATTTATACGGCGGCATGAGGATTACTGGAAGGATCATGTTAAACAAAAAATAGAACTGGAACATAGACTAGAGGCGATGTTGTAGATTTAAGTGGAAATTCATAACCAGTAAAGGACAAAGGATGAATATTTTAATAGTAGGAAATGGATTTGATTTGGCA
This sequence comes from uncultured Lachnospiraceae bacterium, assembly GCA_958446945.1. Taxonomy (GTDB): domain Bacteria; phylum Bacillota; class Clostridia; order Lachnospirales; family Lachnospiraceae; genus UBA9414. The sequence continues at coordinate 4,354 of CAUCYJ010000103.1, forward strand.
CATGGTTTGCCCACGAAATATGCGGATTTTCTGAAGTTTATAGATTTTTTTTACAAGCATAAGGCACAAGAAAGTTCAGGATTAGAATTGATTGCGGGAGAGGATATCAATTGCTATAAGTATTTTACAGACTTATTTAACAGTAAACAAGATTCTGAATTTGATCAGTATTTATATGATCAATCAAGAAAAACAATTCATGAGTTAAGTGATTTGTGCAAGGATAATGCATGGATTAAATATTTTTCAGAGGTGTATAAAAGCAGAGAGCAAAAAGGAAAAGACGGGTGGATTGACTTTGAAAGTGAAATTTCCCTGATTATACAGACATTCAACAGTGTAAGCAGGGATATACAAGAGACCATACAAAAGGGAGGCGTAGGAACGGTGCTTTCACAAAGGCAATTAAACGTTCTTGCACTATTTTTGGAAAAGATGGATAGTTCATCAGGAATGGCGACCCATGTCTGGAAAAAAGAAGAAATTGACTTTTGGAAACAGAAACTTCTGGAAGATCTGAATAAACTTACACGTGCACTTGAAATTTATCTCTCAGATTATATTAGCAATTTTATGCTGGGAAATGGACTGCCAGATATAAAAAACTTGCCATATTTGGACAAAATTTTATCGTTCAACTATACATGTACATATCAGAGGATATACGGAGAACATCCGTTTTTGGAGTTTGATTATGTGCATGGAAAAGCTGATTTAAGGAATGATATCCAATCTACAAATATGGTGCTTGGAATTGATGAATATCTGGAAGGAGATGCGAGAGATAAAGACCTCGAATTTATAGAATTTAAGAAATTTTTTCAAAGAATACATAAGGAAACAGGGGGCTTATATGAAGGCTGGCTTGAGGAAATTCAGTCTGAGAAAAAAATATATGAAATATCAGCAATCGTTAAAGAGAATGGAATAGTTAAAAAGCATCACAGAGTAGTTAAGTACCATAAAGTTTTTATATTTGGACATTCATTAGACATTACGGATAAGGATATATTAAGAAAATTTATTTTAAACGAAAATGTTAAGATAATAATTTTTTACACCGATAAAGAGGATTATAAAAAGAAGATTATCAATCTGATAAAAATTATAGGGCAGGATGAATTGGTAAAGAGAACGGGTGGGAAAAATAAAACAATAGTGTTTCAAAAGATAAATACGTGCACATTGGAATCTGATTCCATGAGGGAAAAATAAAAAAGAATAAAGCAGGGGAAGATTTGTGAATCCAGACAATAGTGCATTTCAGTTTGCTCTGAATTCCAGAATATATGTGGATAAGACAGATCTTATTAGTATGCACGATGGAGAAAGAGATGAAGAAATGTCTTGTCAATGATTGACAATCGGTAGTATATCTGCTATATATGAGACATATATCTGAGAAAAATCGTTAACCGTTCGGTTATTTAATTTCCCTGTGTGACAATATGATAGAAATGATATACAGAAAAACATGACATATTAAAAGTAAAGGGTGATAAGATGCTTACAATTGTAAATGGAGTTACATCTAAACAGGTGCTTGCAAATGAAATTATAAATCTTTTGGAAACAATGGGATTAGACGGATATTTTTATTTGGGCTACCCTGTTTTAGGGGGAATTGATGGAAAAATTAAAGTTGATGCATTGTTAGTGAGCGAACAGACGGGTATTGTACTTTTTGATCTGGAAACATTAGCAGAAGAAAATATGGAAGATAAAATTCAGTTATTGGATGAACTATATAATAATATGGAAGCCAAGCTGAAAAGATATGGATATCTGTCAAAAAGACGAGTTTTACAAGTGCCGATTAATGTACTGTCTTATGCACCCCTTTATAAAACGAAGAGTGATGAAATTTGTACATCAATAGAAGAAGTAAAGGAATATTTAGAAAGTCTGGAATGGAAACAGGGCGAAGAATATTATAAGAAATTATTGGAAGCGATTCAGATGATTTCACAACTGAAAAAAAGAGGTGGCAGAAAAAATCTTCAGAAGGCTTCGTCAAGGGGATCAAAATTAAAAGCAATTGAAGACCAGATTTCCTGCCTGGACAAGTATCAAAGTAAGGCAGTCATTGAAACGGTAGAAGGTGTTCAACGAATCCGGGGTCTGGCAGGATCGGGAAAAACAATTGTTCTGGCATTAAAGGTAGCATATCTGTATACTATGTATGAAAATAAGATGATAGCAGTTACATTTAACAGCCGGGCATTAAAGGGTCAATTTATTCAACTGATCACAAACTTTATTGTTGAAAATACAAATGAGGAACCTGATTGGAGCAGAATTAAAATAATTCATGCATGGGGAAGTAAAAATTCAGAAGGTCTGTATTTCAATTTTTGTAAGGCAAATAATCTAGTTTGTTATGATTATATGGATGCGTGCCAGAAATATGGAAGAAATTCATCTGCTTTTGACAGAGTATGTGAAGAAGCCGTAGAATCAGTAACGAATCCCCAGCCATTGTATGATGTGATTTTAGTAGACGAAGCACAGGATTTTTCAAAATATTTTCTTCAGATGTGTTATATGTCACTCCCACATGAAAGCCGTATGCTTGTATATGCATATGATGAACTCCAAAGCCTGGATAACAAAAACGTTGAATCTCCGGAAGACATTTTTGGATACAGTAATGGACGGCCGAATGTAGTGCTTGATAACAGTAATGGTAAGGCGGAGGATATTGTCTTATCAAAATGTTATCGTAATTCAAGACCAGTTCTTATTACAGCACACAGCCTGGGATTTGGAATTTACAGAAAAAAAGAGGCACGGGAGGAAACATCGTTAGTTCAATTATTTGAAGATAAACAGTTATGGGAAGATATTGGATATACAGTGAAAGAAGGTGTGATCAGAGATGGAGAATTTGTAACGCTATATAGAACAGAAGAAACAAGTCCTGCATTTTTAGAGGATCATTCGTCAATTGACGATCTTATACAATTTAGAAGATTTGAAAATAATGTACAGGAAGCGGATTGGATAGTTGAAGATATCGAAAAAAATCTGCATGATGAAGAATTAAGATATCAGGACATTATGATCATTCACCCTGATCCCAAAATTACGAAGAGTTACGTGTCACATATCCGTGTTAAATTAATGGAAAAGGGAATTAAATCGCATATTGTTGGGGTACAGACAACACCAGATGATTTTTTTCAGGAGGATTCTATTGCAATCTCTCAGATTTACAGAGCAAAAGGAAATGAAGCAGCAATTGTTTATCTGATAAATGCGGATCTTTGCGCAAGAGGCATCAACTTATCAAGAAAACGAAATATTATATTTACTGCTATGACAAGATCGAAGGCATGGGTACGGGTTAGCGGAATCGGAGATGATATGGATCTGTTAATACAGGAGTTTAACAGCGTTAAGGAAAGGAATTTTCAATTAGAGTTCACGTACCCGGACAAATCACAACGAAAGAATATGAGAATTATTCATAGAGACATGACTCAAAATGAATTAAGAGATATCAGAAAAAGCAATTCTAATCTGGCGGATATTACCAGTAAACTTGCAAATGGAGAAATTCGAAAAGAAGATTTAGATGAAGATACTGTGAATCGCTTAAAGGATGTGCTGTATAATTGAAAGAACAAGAAAAAGTATTTCGAGAGTTAAAGAAAGTTACAAGGGAATTGATCAGATGTGGACTGGCAGAAGAATATAACTATCCTGTAATTCAACAAATGGATATTGTATGGGAAAAATATCAAAATATTTCGTTATATTTAAGGAATATGGATTACAGTACAATTTATGATGAAATAGAAAAAAATCATAATTATAATGTTAAATTGCCAGATGGCGGTATCATACAGTTGATGTATCGCTTTAATAGAACGGGAAAAGAATTGATTTCGCACAGATTGGGGTATTATCCATCACCGTCGTATGAACTTTATCAGAATGATCCGGAATTATACGATGTTGACTATATTTACGGAGATATTTTAAATAAATCTGTATTGCCTGTGATTATTCGAGCTGATTACAATCGAGATCCGGAGGAGAGCGAACTGCATCATCCATATTCACATATTACTTTAGGGGGATATAAAAATTGTAGAATTCCTGTAGATCGTCCAATATCACCGATGAAATTTGTGAAATTTATTATGGAACATTTTTATTATGTTCCGAGTTCACAGTTGGAATTCAATTTTGAAATTGAGGGTATAGTAGCTTTCGAAGAACATATTGCAGAAAAAGACATAAATAAGAGCAGAATAATAGTATGAAAATGGAGAATGAAATATGGAAATTGTTAGAGAATCTATATTCATACAAACAGCTATAAAATTATAGTGTAAATTATAGTAGAAAAGTAATTGACATATTCATGGTGGCAAGTTAATATAATATTAACAACAGGCAACAGGAGTGTCTGTCAAGCGTTGAAGTAAGGTGTTGTGCCAGGAGGCAGTGCCTTACCAGCTTTATAAGGGTTTAGCATTTACCACAATCTGGCTAGGGAGCAAAAGCTCTCAAAAGAAAATGCTGGGAGGCTCTGCCAAGTGCAGGGCCTTTCTTAATTTTATTATGAAAATAAAGGGAGTTGCGGAAAATATAGATGAGAACAGTTGTTGATTGTGTATCATCATTTATTCCTCTCTTATCAACAATCAACAGAGTATGAAATTGTTCTGGGAAGAAAAAATGTTGCGGTTAAACTTATAATAACGTTTGATAAGAA
>CAUCYJ010000104.1:0-9006 GCA_958446945.1 uncultured Lachnospiraceae bacterium
CGCTAATATAGCAAAACAATTATTGAGAAAAGGAATAAATGTTCTGTTGGAGCAGCCAGTTCATTATAAAGAATTGGGGGAATGCTATAAGATTGCGCAAAATCAAAAAGTGTATTTTGGGGTTGGTAACTTGTATTTGAACCTACCTGCAGTTCAAAATTTTATACGTAATGTCCATATAGTTAGTAAGACAGAAAAAATAGCATATATTAATGTTGATTTAGCGACTCAGGTTTCCTATCCAGTAATTAGTATTTTGGGCGAAGTGCTTCAGACACTTCGCCCATGGGAGAATGTGGGAAGTATATGCGGTCATGTGCCCTTTCAGACGGAAACTGTAAAGATTGGAGATATTCCAATAAGTTTCAGAGCACATAATGAAATCGAAAAAGAAAATATAGATGGATTTTTACATATGCTGTTTCGGATTAGTGTTGGATTTGCAGGTGGACAATTGACATTGTTTGATCCTGATGGTCCTGTTATTTGGAATCCTAGAATTCATTTCCCGGATGAAAATATTATACCAGGGCGATTAGAATTCCATTCACCTTTAAATATGGATGAACAGAATTCATTTATATTATATAGTAGCGAGAAGAAACAAAAAATGATTTTTAAGGATGAATGGCCTTGTGCAATTGCAAAGGATATAGAAAAAACTGTAGTGGAACCGACAGAACCAACTCTTCAATATATACAAAGGATTTTGAATAATAGTCATGCTTGGCAACTTTTAATGAAAGGACTGGGATATCCTGAGATTGTTTCGGGGAGTTTTTATAGTTACTATCCGTCAGAAAAACTTTTGAGAGAAAGTACCTCTTTGTTTGAAAAAAGCAGTGCCTTGCTTGGTGGTATGGCAGTATTTAATAATATGTGTCTAAAAACAATGTATTATTATTTGCAGCAGAATATCAAAGAAGTAAATAAAGGATATACGAGTGATGAACTGATAGAACGAATAGGAGTGAAAGCTGATTTTGTTCCCATAATACATCGTTGGCTTCATGTGCTTAATTCTAATAGCTATATAAGAAATGAAGAAAAAGAATATTATTTTGAGAAAAAAATGCATTATTCAGAACTTGAAAAAATTTGGGTGGATGGTAAAAACGTTTGGGAAAATGCAAATTTAGGAACTATATCCACATATGAATATTTTAAGAATAATGCTTTAAAACTTAACTATATCATGAAAGGGGAATTAAATCCTACATTACTATTGTTTCCGGAAGGTCAGATGTATGTAGCGGATGATTTGTATTCAAAGACACCAATTTCAAGTTATTATAATCAAATGATTTCTGATTATGTTAAAAGTGAATGTGAACTGCGTGAAGGATGTAGACTGTTGGAATTAGGAGGAGGAACGGCTTCAACAGCCAAGCCTATTATCGAAAAAATAAAATTTCTTAGTGTAGAAGAATATTTTTTTTCTGATATTTCAGATTTTTTTGTAAATCGTGCTAAAGAGTTATTCTCAGGAATTCGGTTTATTGAATATTTAAAAATAGATATTAATAATGATTTTGTTAGCGATAAAATAAAGGAGGATAGCGTAGATATAGTAATTGCAGTAGGTGTGCTGAATAACGCAAAAAATATAGAAGTTACTTTAAAAAACATCAAAAAAGTTTTAAAAAAAGATGGAAAGGTAATTATCGTAGAAGCAATTGGTGAATCTGTTCAAATGTTAATATCCCAAGCTTTTATGATGCAAGAGCCAGATGATGCAAGAGCCGAAAAAAATGAAACTTTTTTAAAATTATATCAATGGCACGAACTGTTTCAGAAAGTTGGATTTGCTGTCGAAAAAAGTTTGCCAACTATTGATTCTGAACTGTGCGTGTATAATCAAAAGGTATTTGTATTAAGTTGCCAGTTGGAGGATAAATATAGTGGAAGTAAGTAAATTGATTCAAAATATGCGGGAACAAGGAATTGGTATTTGGACTGAAGGTGGGAAAATACGTTATTTAAAAAAGGATGGGAAATTAGATGATGATATAAAAAATATTTTGATTTATAACAAAAAGGAAATTATAAGTTATTTTGAAGAAGAAAGGGAGCGTTTCGATAAATTTCCACTGACGGATATTCAAATGGCTTATTTGTTAGGGCGAAAAAATTCTTTCGAGTATGGGGATGTGGCAAGTCATCTATATTTAGAACTGGATTATCCGGCCTTGGATTCTGTAAAAGTACAAAAGATTTGGAATCAGTTAATTGACAAGCATGATATGTTGAGAGCTATTGTTTTAGAAGATGGGACTCAAGAAGTATTAAGAGATGTGGCAGAATATCCCATATATATATCTACAAAATGTGAAGAAATACGCAGCAAATGGTCTGATAAATACTATAATACTGAAACGTGGCCTATGTTTGATATTGGTGTAACTGAAGACAAAGAAAAAACTACATTGCATTTATCGTTTGATTTTTTGATTGCAGACTGGGCAAGTATTTGGACATTATTAATAGAATTTGAGACAATATACTACAATAAGGGTAACGGGGATGAAAAGTGTGCTATTTCATTTCGAAATTATGTACTTAATGAGATGGGAATGAAAAACAGTAGTCGATATCGTAGAGATAAAGAGTATTGGAAAAATAGACTGGATATAATTCCTGAAGCGCCAGTTCTCCCGATGCGATCGAATGCTGAAAAAAGTAATAAATTTATTCGTATGGCAAGGAAATTATCGGCTGAAGACTGGGAAAAAATAAAGTTTTTTTCAAGTCAAAATAGTGTGACGCCTACAGCGACTGTGCTTTCTATATTTGCTTTGTGTATTGAACGCTGGAGTGTAAACAAAAAATTTTCATTAAATCTAACTACACTCATAAGAAATAACAAATATACGGGTATTTACAATACTATTGGAGACTTTACTAGTGTAGATGTTTTAGAAATTGATTTAAGTGAGAAAATAATATTTGCTGATTTTGTAAAAAATGTAAATAAACAAATTTTTGAAGATTTGGATCATAGCTCATATTCTGGGATCGAAGTGATTCGCGATTTGCGAAAGAGAAGAAAGAATCCGATGCTTTTATTTCCTATTATTTTTACAAGTTCTATTGGATTGATAAAAAACGATGGGATGGTTGGGAAAGTTAATAATAATGGAATCAGTCAGACGCCGCAGGCTTTCTTAGATTGTCAAGTTATGGATAATGAAGAAGGTTTATTTATTAATTGGGATATCCGAAACGGTATTTTTGAAGAAGGAGTTATTCAAGATATATTTTGTACCTTTTTAACATATTTGAAAAAAATTTCGGAATCCGTTGAATTTTGGAATCAACAAGCAAATGTAGAATTACCTGAAAAGCAAATGGATCAAAGAAAGAATGTAAATAGTACTTTTAAAGAGATAAAGATGGATACTCTGCAGAACCTATTTCTGAAGAGTGCTTTAGAAATGCCGAAAAAAACAGCAGTCGTGGATGAATGTGGAGAACATACATATGAAGAACTATTGTGGACTGCATATGGAATAGCAGATGAATTGCAGAAATGCAGTTGTAAAGCAGGTGACTATGTTGGAATCAAATTGAATAAGAGTTTTTTTCAGATTGCGAGTGTTTTGGGAACTTTGTTGATTGGAGCAGCATTTGTTCCGATAGACAATGACCAACCAGAAATTCGTGCAGATAAAATACTGGAGATAGCAAAAATCAAATGCTTAATTGGAGAAAAAGAAGAAACTCATAAATATAGAGAAAAATATAAATGGATTGACAAAGACAGTGTTATTTTAAAAAAGAGTTATGATGAGATTGTTAATGACAACTTTGATGATGTGGCATATGTGATTTTTACGTCTGGATCCACAGGTGAACCTAAAGGGGTAGTTATCGAGCAGCAAGCTGTTGTAAATACGATTATAGATATAAATGAAAGATTTCAGGTAAAAGATAAAGACAGTATTCTGGCGCTCTCACAATTACATTTTGATCTTTCTGTTTATGATATTTTTGGAATGTTAGCTACAGGTGGAACAATAGTAATACCAGAAAAAGTTAGATATAAAGATCCGTCTTATTGGCTTATGTTGGTAGAGAAGTGGAATATCACAGTTTGGAATTCTGTGCCCGCCTTTATGGAAATGTTTGTAGACTATCTTGAACGATTCTATAAAGGAGAAAAATTGTCAATTAACAAAATATTGTTGTCAGGTGATTGGATACCAGTAAAGTTGCCAGAAAAAATTTGCAGATTCTTAAAAGACGTTCGAATATATTCACTAGGAGGGGCTACGGAAGCTAGCATATGGTCTATTTATCACGAGTGCAAAATGGGTGAATCATATAATAGTAGCATACCGTACGGTGTTCCTTTAAGTAACCAAGGTTTTGAAGTGCTGGATGCAAATATGAAACCATGCCCAGATATGGTACAAGGAGAACTATATATAACAGGAAAAGGGTTAGCAAAAGAGTATTTGGGAGATGTTTCTAAAACACAAAGTAGCTTTTTTTGGTTAAATAATAAACGAATATATAAAACCGGGGATTTCGGCAGATATTTAAGGAACGGAGAGATTGAGTTTTTAGGACGCAAAGATTCCCAAATAAAAATTTCGGGGCATAGAATTGATACCGGGGAAATAGAAAATGCAATTATGGATTGCTGCTCGGGGAAAAACTGTTGTGTAACAACAGTAGATTGGAATAATGAACCAAAGTTGGTTGCGGTAATTGTTCCAAAAGAAGATGAAAAAAAAGATGAAAAGAGTGTACGGGAAGCATTGAAGCGATACTTACCTCAGTATATGATACCGTTTTTTTTGCAATTTATTGATGAAATACCATGTACTTCAAATGGTAAAGTCGATAGACAGGCAATTCGGAAACTCTTTATTGATAAAAGGGATGATAAGATTCAACATAAAAGATGGGAATTAGAAAATTTAATAGACAAAGAAATTTATTCGATTTTAATCAGTGTCTTAAAGGTTGATGCATTATATCCAGATGATAATCTATTTGAATTAGGGGCAGATTCCTTATTAATGGCACAGATTGCGGGCAGAGTAAAAGAAATTATAGAGCAAACTAAAACATCCGTCACTTTTGATGAGATTCTACGCCAAATATTGAATAATCCTACGGGGGAAGCAATAACAACCTTTGTAAAGAGCAAGCAGAACATTCTAACATCTGAGAATGTACGAACTGATGATTTTAGAATTATAGAGAAAACTGCGAAGGATACAGTATATATTTTTTTCCATACGGCATTAGGAACAACTAATTGTTATCGCTTTGTAGAAAAGGAATTACGAAAAGAGGATTTGGGAGATTTTCTATTTATAAATGTAGAAGATGTAGAATGGTATTATTCAATACAATATCATGAATTAGTTGATAGAATTACAGACGAGTATGTTCGGAAAATAGAGCAACTTCACTATAAAAATATTAATCTTATTGGATATTGTCTTGGAGGTATTCTTGCATTAAATGTAGCTGTAAAATTGCTGGAGAAAGGAATCGAAGTAAATAATCTGTTTGTTATAGATAGTTATCCTGTTTCCGGGAAGGTAGAGGATCAATTTATAGATGAAGTGATCTTTTTGCCTAACTATCAATTAATGCTTTCGGAGGTTCTGGAAGATGTCGATGACTTTAAGGTAATGGAATTTATTACAGAAGTGAGGAAAAGAAATAATGGTAATATACCTCAAAATACTTTCTTTAACATTATAGAGAAAGATACCAAAATGAAAAACAATAGTGGTCTTTGGGAATTTGTTAATAGTACAAAAGAAAAAAGATTTGAAGCCTACGCAAAAGCCATTGAGAAAAAAACTTGCATTAACGTGAGTGCTGAACTGCTAGAAGCAACATTTGAAATTTATCAGCATGGATTTAAAGGTGCAAATGTAGAATTACCTTTTTATAGTGGGGATATTTGTTATTTATCAGCATGTGAAGAACAAAAATATTTTTTTGCAGATAAAAACCAAAATTTAGAAATGTGGAACGATATATGTCTTGGGGAATTTGAAGTGATAAATGTTCCGGGAAATCATGTTACATGCATTCATAGTGAGGAAAATGCCACATTGCTAGCACAAATAATTATAGAGAGGAATATAAGAGGATGAAGAAGAATATAGGAATTCTTGGAGCAACAGGTTTGGTAGGATCATCTGTGTTATCTGCGTTACAAGGGAAAGGGTATGCTTTACTTATAGGGGCACGTAATCAATATAAACTTCAGTGTTTGAAAGAAGAATTTTCAACAGAGAATATAGAAATTATACAGATGGATGTATTTATTCCGAAACAAGTTGAAATGTTCTGTTCGCAATGCGATGTAGTCATTAATTGTACATCTCCCGCATCTATAGTTGGGACAAGGATAGTTCGAGAGTGTATTAAGCAAGGGAATGATTATATTGATCCATTTGGAGAAGGAGATGTCGAGAAATATATTGTTGATAATAAAAGTATGATAGGGGATAAAAAAACTAGAATTATACTATCATCAGGTACATATCCAGGATTATCAGAAGCTCTATTTAAGTATGTGGCAGAAATACATAAAGGAGCTGAGGTATCTATCAAAGAATACTTTTATGGAAATAGTTATTTTTCGCATGGAGCTACACAAGATGTAATATCAAGTATGATTAATAATAAATCTAAAAGCATGAGTTTTTTTTATAAAGACGAAATTATTCCATGCAAAATGAGGATAGGGGAAAGTATATGTATAGATGAGAAAGTAGGAACAATGTATCTGTATCCTATTATTAGTAAAGATTTTCGAAGAGTGTGCAAGGAAACAGGAGTCAAGGAAGGTTGTTTTTTTAACACATTTTCTGATCTGTCTTCCATGGCTAGTTTTTTTGAAATTGGAAGCAAAATATATCATTCGAATAGTATGGATACTTTTGGATATACAGAGCAATTGGAAAAAATGTATAGGAACAAAAGTACAGAAAATGAAAAGACTATATTTTGGTTTGGTATAGAACTTGTAAATGGAAATGATGTAGAAAAAAAACTTATGTCTTTTGAATATGCGTGTAACTGGAATTCCCTATCGGGGTATGTTTGTGCGTTGGTGGCAGAATGGTGCCTAAACGATGAAATTTCAAAAGGAAAGGCATATAATTTAGATGAAATAGAAGGTATTCAAAAATTTATAGAGAGTCTTCCGGGAGAAATAAAACAGAATATAGTTAAACTTTAAACAAAAGAATTCTATTTCAAAAATAATATTCAAATGAATCAGAAAAAAATCTATTTGGATTTAAAATGCCTTTTTGGAGTAGAAAAAAATTATCATATCTGTTATATTACGTTGAAGAAGGTTAGAACTGGCTAACCAAAAGAAGGAGGATGTTATAATGAAGAAACTACAAGGAAAAGACCTTATTAACGTTGGAATCTTTACTGCAATTTATTTCGTGGTATTTATGGCCGTTGCTATGTTGGGTTTTATCCCTATTTTTTTGCCACTGCTGATTGCGATTGCGCCGCTTATTGCCGGCATTGTTATGATGCTGTACTATTCTAAAATCCAAAAGTTTGGAATGGTGTCTCTGACCGGTTTGATCTGTGGTATTTTGATGCTGCTCACAGGTATGGGATATTGGAGTATTATTACCGGTTTTGTTTTTGGTGTTCTGGCTGATCTAATCTTGAAGTCCGGCGATTATAAGAGCGCAAAGAAAGGGATCATTTCTCATGGGGTTTTCTCGATGTGGATTATTGGTAATTATATTCCTATTGTTGTAACAAGGGACAGCTATTACCAAGATTTGATTACCGGCTATAGTCAGGAATATGCCGATGCGATTATGGGGTATATCAGTGCATATACACTTCCGCTTCTTTTGATTGCCGGTTTTGTCTGCGGCGTGATTGGCGGTATCATCGGACAGAAGATTTTTAAGAAACACTTCAAAAGGGCAGGTATTGCATAATGCGTCAGGAGTTATTAGCAAGTCAGAAAAGCGGCAGAGGAATACTGTTAGACCCCCGGACGAAACTCGCTTTGCTTATCACAATTTCCGTATTTGTTTTAAGTGGAGGCATTGGTGTAACTTCCAGACAGTTCGCTCCTGTTTTGTCGGCAGTTCCTCTGATATTGATGCTGACCGAAGGGGCATGGAAGGGGTCATGTATCTATTTTGCCTTGTACGGTGGCAGCTATCTACTGCAAATACTGTCACTCCCGTACTTGTCAGGACTGCCAAGTTTTTTTGTTGTTGCAGTTTGTGGCTTTTTAATGAGGTTTGTTCCGGGAATTATGATGGGATACATTACAGTCAAAACAACCACCGTCAGTGAATTTGTTGCTGCCATGAAGAAGCTGCATTTGCCGGAGCAAATTATTATTCCAATGTCTGTTATATTCCGCTTTTTCCCAACAGTTGTTGAGGAATATAATGCGATAGGCGATGCTATGAAAATGCGAGGGATTCGCTTCGGCGGAGGCAAAGCAGGCGCAATGTTGGAATATAGGCTTGTTCCTGTAATTATGTGTTCTGTTAAGATTGGGGAAGAATTAAGTGCTGCAGCCCTGACGAGAGGATTGGGCGGATCGGTTAAGAGAACAAATATCTGCGAAATCGGTTTTCATGTGCAGGATATTCTTTTCTTGTTATTGTGTGTAGTGGCTTTTGCTATTCCGATTGCAACAATGATTGCAGGGAGGTAGGATTATGATTGAATGTAAAAAAGTTTCTTTTTCCTACCCTTCAAATGAAAGTATCGACGGAGAACGTGAAGTACATGGAACGCTGAAAAATATAGACCTGTCTATTAATGATGGAGATTTCGTGTTGCTCTGCGGAACATCAGGATGCGGAAAAACTACATTAACTCGTTTGTTTAATGGCCTGATTCCGCACTATTACGATGGCAAGCTGGAAGGTAGAGTCATACTCGATGGCAAAGATATGAGTAGCCTGTCGTTATTTGATATATCAAAAAAAGTGGGTTCTGTTTTTCAGAATCCACGTTCTCAATTTT
>CAUCYJ010000105.1:0-8914 GCA_958446945.1 uncultured Lachnospiraceae bacterium
ATAGATTGTCTGGAACATGTGTATTATATTACGAAACAACAAGTGGAAAGAGTGCAAGAGGCAGATCGATGGGTAGTATATACTCCTAGTTACGCCTTGAATGATGAATTACTTTTCAAATTTTCGCCGCAAGATCGTGAAGGAAGTCTTCGCGAAAAAGAAATTATCTGTGAATGCCTCAGGGGAGCGATTGAAGGCGGATTGAAATTTGGTATTGGAACAGATGGTATTCATCAGGGACTTGCTCAAGAGGCAAAATATATTACAGAACTTGGGGCATCTAATCATGATGTTCTTGCAGGAATCACTGTAAATGCGGCAAAACTTTGTGGAGTACAGAACAAGACAGGAGCACTGAAGAAAGGATTGGCAGCAGATATAATTGTAGTAGATGGAAATCCTATAGAAGATATTACTGCATTAAAACGTGTAAAAGCAGTTTATCAGGACGGCTGTAAGATTATATAAATTCATAATGGGATTTGTGATAAAGAGATTTTGATTTCTCTTATTGATATTCCGGTCATTACGTTATAAAATAGTAACAGAGCTTTGCAGAAGGATTGTGTACCAGATAATAATGGCAGCAATAGCTATAAAAGAGCAAAGTTCTGCTATTACAATATAACAGAACAGGAAAGTTGGGCTTTATGAAAAATGATTTATTAACAATTGGCAATTTTACAGTACATGGATATGGCCTTATGATCGGAATTGGTTTTATTGCAGCATATCTGATGACGGAATACCGGGCGAAGAAACGTCAGATGAATACGGATTTTGTGTTTACATTATTTCTCACATCAGTTGTATTTGGAATGCTTGGTGCGAAATTACTTTTTTATATGACGATGATCGATGAAATCATTGCAAATCCGAAAGTGATTCTGGATGAAGCGGAAGGTTTTGTCGTATATGGCGGAATCATAGGCGGAATTTTGGCAGGCTATGTGGCGTGTCGCATTAAGAAACAGAATTTCTGGAAGTATTTTGATCTTGTTATGCCGGCAGTTGCTTTGGCGCAGGGATTTGGAAGGATCGGATGTCTGTTGGCCGGATGCTGTTATGGGATGGAAACATCCTGTAAATTCTCAATTACATTTCAGAATTCAGATTTTGCACCGAATCATGTGGCGCTGATTCCGACACAGATTTATTCAAGTATATTAGATTTTCTGCATTGTATTGTACTCTGTATGATTGCGAAAAAAGTAAAAAAGGATAAGATTGTATCGGGATGCTATTTAATCTTTTACAGCATTGGAAGATTTGTTCTTGAATTTTTCAGAGGCGATCTGATCCGGGGAAGTGTCGGAGTTCTTTCTACTTCACAATTTATTTCCATTTTCATTTGTGCAGCTGGTATAGCACTTGTGATATGGGGAAACCGCAGCAAAGAAATGAATACAGAACTGTCAGAAGAAATAGAAGATACAGCTAAAGACGTATCAGAAGAATAATAGAAATGTTGTATGAAAAGGTTGGGAGTTTCATTGCTCTCGGCTTTTTTGAAGAAAAAAGAAATAGAAAAATTAAAGAAATACAAAAGAAAACTCTGCAGTACTTGACAGAATTTTAGGACAGTGTTAGTGTATTTTTATGAAAAACTTACAAAATTTTGGCTAAAAGGAGACGGGGACATGGAATTAAAAGAACGGTTATCAGAAATTCTGCGCTTAAATCTTGCGAAAGATTATACTGCAGTTTCTTATGCAATTATGGTAGATGGAAAGATCTGGGCAGCAGATGCGATTGGAAATGACGGCACAGAGGAAAAGAAGCCTGTTACGACAGAGCATACGTTTAATGTTTGTTCTATTTCAAAAATGTTTTGTACAACAGCGGTTATGAAACTGGTAGAACAGGGAAAGGTGGATTTAGACACACCGGTATGCGAGTATCTTCCGAAATTTAAAATGTTAGATGAGCGCTATAAGAAAATTACAGTGCGTCACTGTCTGAATCATGCAAGCGGACTTCCGGGAACACAGTGGAAACATTTTTCTGCAACGCATGTAGGGGCGGCAGACAACGAGGAATATTATCAGGAGGTATATGATTATCTTGCCAAATGTCATCTAAAAGCAGATCCGGGATATTATTCTGTATATTGCAATGACGGATTTACTCTGGCAGAAATGGTTGTGGCAGAGGTAGCAGGTATGCCATTTGGTGAATTCTGTAAGCAGTATATTACAGAACCAATCGGAGCTCATTCAACGAGACCGTCCACAACACATAACAGTGATTATCCTCTTGTAAAAGAATCCGGAAAACCGGAAGAATATTTCTATTTGCAGGGATGTGGCGGATTTACGACAAATATGATTGATCTTTGCAAGTTTGGTAATCTTTTCTTGACAGAAAATGATATCATCAGTGAAGAAAGCAAGGCAGAGATGAGAAAACATCAAGGTGTAACCTTCCTTCCAGATGATACAGCAAGTATCGGTTATGGGCTTGGATGGGATAATGTGGCAGTGAATGAACCGGAGTTTGATCTTGGAGAGCATGTTCAGAAAAAAGGTGGAAATAGTTTTCAGTTTACGAGCGGACTTTATATTGTGCCGAAATATCAGGCGGTATTGGCAATCAGTGAGACACATGACTGCAAACTAGACGTGAATGATGCTATCTTTAAAATGTTTGCAACAGCTATGCTGGAAGAAAAAGGGATCAATATTTTCCGTAAATATACTCCGGTTCCAAAGGAATTGACGGAGAAGTTTGACGGTACATATTTGATGCCGGGCGGTATTTATCATACGCATTTTTTTGGAACACATCTGACGATAACAAATGATGATACAAAAGGAAATCACATTGCAGCGTATAAAGATCTGAAATTTGACGGCAGCAGCTTTGTTGGTGAGAATGGTGAGAAGTATTTCTTCAGAGAATATGGTGAGGATCAATATTTCTTCTCTACTTATCATGGAAGAGTATCACCGACTGCAATGCGGGCGAGAGATCATAAAGAGCTTTCTGAAACATGGAAACAGCGGATTGGGAAAAAATATATTGCGATCAGTCTGTCAGAACAGGATATGGTCAGCCATGAAATGATGAATGGATTTACCATTTCAAAACTTCCGAATGTGGAAGGCGTACTTGTCTTTTCTTTCAGTTCGATACCAGACGGGGACATTTATACAGATTTCGAAGCTTCTGTTGTGCCAATGGATGAAATGACTGCAACAGGATTTCTGCAGACACCATCAAATGGAAGCAGGGATCTTTTAGATCCATATTTTGAGATGAAAGAGAATGTGGAATTTTGTCATGTGGCCAGCTACTATTATATAGATGAAGCAGCTGTGCCGGAATACCATGGAGAAAATTTTGATTCAGAGCTGTACGGAGGAGAGCACAATAGTGTTTATCGTTTGACAGAAGAATTGAAATCCATTCCGGATGTTCCGCAGGGAAGACGTTTGACCGTCCTGAATAAAGAGATGAGCGCGGTTTATGACAGCCAGACAAGCAAAGAATTTAAAGAAGTAAAAGAGGGATATATCAACTTTATTTAGCGGTAACACAGGGAGGAAGAGGGGATGGCAATTTCTAAGACCCGGGCAGAGTTTGCATGTGATATTGAGACGGTATGGGATACCGTAACATCATTGACGGATTATACATGGCGAAGCGATGTGAAAAAGATCAGAGAGCTTCGAACGAAAGGGCATTTTATCGAATACAGGAAAAATGGAATTGCGACCAAATTTTCCACTACGAAATTTGAGCCGCTGAGCCTGTACGAATTGGATATGGAGAACAAAAACCTTACAGGACACTGGCAGGGAGTGTTTTCTTACCAGAATGGGATTACAGTGCTGGAATTGAGTGAGAGTGTAAAAGCAAGAAATATTTTCATGCGCCCGTTTATGAAGCTTTATTTGAAAAATAAACAAAAGAAATATATTGCTTATTTGCGAAAAGAACTGGAAGCATTGGAGGAAGAGGAGAAAGGTACAGTTCAAATGACCTATTTTCCGGAAAAATAATGCTTGACTTTGACGCTGCGTCAACTGGTAAGCTTAAATTGTCCGGAGGAGGGAAAGAAGATGAAGTATAGCATCAGAGAGATTTCGAAGATTGCCGGTGTGAGTGCACGCACACTGCGCTATTATGATCAGATCGATTTGCTAAAACCAAGCGAGATCAGTGAAGCAGGTTATCGCTATTATGGTGAACGGGAAGTAGAGCTGCTTTGGCAGATACTATTCTATAAAGATCGAGGGATGGATTTAAAGCAGATTCGGAAGATTATTTATGAGAAAGACTTTGATATTATGCAGGCACTTCAGAAGCACCTTCGGGAACTGGAAGCGGAGAGAGATCATATATATGAGCTGATCCGTGCGGTAAAAGGAACAATTTCGGCGATGAAGGGAGAACAGCAGATGAGTCATAAAGAGAAATTTGAAGTTTTTAAAAAACGCGTTGTAAATGAATATGAAGAACAATACGGTGAAGAAGCAAGAGAAAAATATGGTTGCGAAGAAGTAGATGCATCCGTGAAAAAAATAATAAATATGACGGAAGCGGATTGGGAACGTTTTCAGAATTTGGGAGAAGAAGTGCGGACGCGTCTGGAAGAGGGTGTGAAAGCTAAGATTTCTCCGGAAAGTGACGAGGCAAGAAGAATTGTGATGCTTCACAAAGAATGGCTTGGACAGACATGGAAACAATATAGTGAAGAGGCTCATAAGGCGCTTGTCGAGATGTATCTTGCAGATGAACGATTTACAGCTTATTATGACCGTAAAGTAGAAGGTTGTGCAAAACTTTTGGAAGAATCTGTAAAATTTTGGATTGGAAAATAGACTTAGACTTGCATAGTTTACAGCGCTAGTGGCATACTATAGAAAGTACCGCGGACAGAAAAGAAATGGAGGAATTTCAGAAATGGCAGCAAAGTTTTATAAATGCGAATCTTGTGGAAGTATTTTGCATACAATGGGATGTGCAAAGGATTTTCAGCAGTGCAGTAAAGTAGAATTGAAGGAATTACAGGCGGGCGCTGTAGATGCCGCACAGGAAAAACATGTGCCGGTCATCCATGTGGATGGCACACATGTTACTGTAATGGTCGGCGAAGTAGAGCATCCGATGATAGAGGAACATTATATTGAGTGGATTGCAATTGAGACAGAGACAGGAATGCAGGTAAAAAATCTGCGTCCGGGCGGAAAACCCCATGCAGAATTTATTCTGACAGAGCATGAAAAGCTGATCGCAGCTTATGAATATTGTAATCTTCATGGGCTTTGGAAGAAAGAAGTATAGCGGGACAATAAAAGCAGAAAAAGAAAAGACACACGGCACTTTTATCGAAGGCGCTGTGTGTCTTTTTAATGAAAAATACATAAAGTAAAATGGACATTATATCTTCGATTTGGTAAAATTCACTTATAGCATGAGAAAAGATTATAAGGAATCGAGAAAGCTTTGGATCACGGAAAGACGTTAGGATGTTAGATTGCAGTGTTAGTGGTCCAAAGTTTTTTATTTACTCCAAAACTGAAAATGCAAAAAAAAGAAAAAAAATTATTGACAACTAACTATAATTAGCATATACTAACTAAAGAAATAAAGAAAAGATCATAAAGAAAGAAGATGAAATATGATGCCTTTATCAATGGTAAAATCGGGCGAAGCAAATGTGATCCGCAGGATTGGCGGGAAGGAAGAGACAAAACGGTTTCTCGAAAATCTTGGATTTGTGATTGGCGGAAATGTGGAAGTGATATCGGAAACAAGCGGGAACCTAATTGTGAATGTGAAACAGTCAAGAGTGGCAATCGGTAAGGATATGGCGAACAAAATTATGGTTGAGATGAGATAAGGAGGATATCTGTTATGAAAACATTGCGGGAGATACCTTGCGGAAAAAGTGCAAAGGTTGTGAAATTGACCGGAGAGGGTCCGACAAGAAGGCGGATCATGGATATGGGAATCACAAAAGGCGTAGATATTTTTGTGAGAAAAGTAGCTCCGCTTGGAGATCCAGTAGAAGTTACCGTACGTGGTTATGAGCTGTCAATTCGAAAAGCAGATGCGGAAATGATTCTGGTAGAATAGTATATTTTTTTAAACAAAGGTTAGTTAAAGCTAATAAAAATAATCATAGAAATAGTAAGAAAGGAAGCGAGAGAGATGGCAATAAAGATTGCGTTAGCGGGTAATCCTAATTCCGGAAAAACAACGCTGTTTAATGCATTAACAGGTTCAAATCAATTTGTCGGAAACTGGCCGGGAGTAACGGTTGAGAAAAAAGAGGGGAAATTAAAGGGGCATAAAGATGTAGTGATTATGGATCTTCCGGGAATTTATTCCCTTTCCCCGTATACATTGGAAGAGGTCGTGGCAAGAAATTATTTGATTTCAGAACGTCCGGATGCTATTTTAAATATTGTAGATGGAACAAATATTGAGCGGAATCTGTATTTATCCACTCAGTTAATGGAACTCGGCATTCCGGTTGTGATGGCAGTTAATATGATGGATCTCGTGGAAAGAAACGGAGATCAGATTGATACTGTAAAATTAGGAAAAGAACTTGGCTGTGAAGTTATAGAGATTTCGGCTTTAAAAGGAACTGGAATACGAAAAGCAGCAGAAAAAGCAGTGGCTGCGGCGGGAAATCATTATAAAAAAACGCCTATACACAAGTTTTGTGCAGAAGTAGAGCTGGTTTTGGATGCAATAGAAGGTAAGATTCGAGGAAGTGTTCCGGAAGAACAAGAGAGATTCTTTGCGATTAAATTATTAGAAAAGGATGATAAGATTCAAACACAATTTGGATCTGCTTTACCAGATGTTTCGGAGGAAATAGATCAGATTGAAAAAAGGATGGAGGATGATACAGAAAGTATTATTACAAATGAACGTTATCTGTTTATCTCTTCTATAATCGGATCGTGCTGTCAGAAAAATCATGATCAGAAGTTGACGCCATCTGATAAGATTGATCGAATTGTTACGAATAGATGGTTAGCATTGCCGATTTTTGCCATTGTTATGACACTTGTGTATTATGTATCAGTGTCTACTGTTGGAACGTGGGCGACGGATTGGGCAAATGATGGAGTATTTGGAGAAGGATGGCATTTGTTTGGAATCGATTCTATTTTTATTCCTGGAATTCCGACGCTTGTTGAATCAGGGCTGACAGCAATTGGCTGTGCTGATTGGCTGCAAAGTTTGATTCTTGACGGAATTGTTGCTGGTGTCGGAGCTGTGCTTGGATTTGTTCCGCAGATGCTTGTGCTGTTTGCCTTTCTTGGTTTTCTGGAAGCGTGCGGTTACATGGCTCGAGTGGCATTTATTATGGACAGAATCTTCCGTAAATTCGGACTTTCCGGGAAATCATTTATTCCAATGCTGATTGGAAGTGGATGCGGCGTACCCGGAATTATGGCTTCCAGAACGATTGAAAATGATCGCGACAGGAAGATGACGATTATGACAACGACATTCATTCCGTGCGGGGCAAAGCTGCCAATTATTGCATTAATCGCCGGTGCACTGTTCGGCGGTGCATGGTGGGTTGCGCCTAGCGCATATTTTGTTGGAATTGCGGCAGTTGTTTGTTCTGGAATTATATTGAAAAAAACAAAAATGTTTGCAGGGGAACCGGCGCCGTTTGTTATGGAACTTCCGGCATATCATATGCCGACAGTGGGAAATGTGGCACGGAGCATGTGGGAACGAGGCTCTTCCTTTATTAAGAAAGCAGGAACGATTATTCTATTATCAACGATTGTACTCTGGTTCTTAATGAGTTTTGGCTGGGTTGATGGAAGCTTCCGTATGTTAGAAGCAGAACAGTTGAACCACAGTATTCTGGCAATGATGGGAAGCGTGATTGCACCTCTTTTTGCACCGCTCGGATGGGGAGACTGGAAGATGGCAGTTGCAGCTGTAACAGGGCTGATTGCAAAAGAAAATGTTGTAGGAACATTTGGTGTTCTTTTTGGATTTGCAGAAGTAAATGCAGAGAATGGAATAGAAATCTGGGGACAGCTTGCAGGAAGTATGACAGCGGCAGCAGCATATTCTTTCCTTGTGTTTAATCTGCTTTGTGCACCGTGCTTTGCAGCAATGGGAGCAATTAAAAGAGAGATGAACAATGCAAAATGGTTCTGGTTTGCCATTGGATATCAGACATTGTTGGCTTATGCAGTATCTCTTTGTGTATATCAGATCGGCACATTTGCAGCAGGAGGAGCTTTCGGAGCAGGAATGATTGCAGCAACGATTCTGGTAATTGGATTTATCTATTTCTTAGTAAGACCATATCATGACAGCAGACATTTGAATGTTTCTGTCAGCGGAGTGGCAAGGGCAAAATAACTTTTATCTGATACAACATGTGAAAGCAAAGAAGGGATGATGAAATATCATTTCTTTTTTGCTTTTTAAAGTGCAAAAATCTTACTTAGTTATTGTTGGAAAGAAAATTAGAAAGTGCTATAATAGGAACAACATTTTATGAAGAGAAATATCAGTATCGTTTTTGAAAGGAAGGAGAGTTGAAATATGAAAATTACAGTACCGGATTATGAACATAGCATTTTGAATTTGATGAATTCAATTTTAAAGTATTATGGAGCGGAGTATCACTATAAAACTCTTCCTGAGTCAGATGACTTGCAGTATCACCATTGGAGATTATCTGGCAGTAGGGATTGATGATGTGACAATCTTTAATTCTTCGGAGGAAAAAGATTTCTTTATTGGAGTCCATGCAGGATTATCAGAAGAGGAAATGTATGTTCCGTTCATTATTATTGACAGAAAATAAATGAACCACAGCAGGGCAGTTTCTTGCCTGGCTGTGGTTCTTTTTTTAATGCGATTTATTTGTCATGAATTTCGCTGTGCAGTTCCTGAAGAGATTTGACATCTT
>CAUCYJ010000106.1:0-8814 GCA_958446945.1 uncultured Lachnospiraceae bacterium
ATGGAAAGTTTTTTGCATACCGCCACCGATCCAGGATGGAACCAGAGGACTTAATTCCGGATGAGCTTCTTTAACTTTAACCAGGACATCATGTAAAGAATCCATATCCGTAATACTATCTGCATCAACACCAATTTCATCAAGAATGTCCTTACGCATTACAACACCTGACGCCCTTGCTTTATCTGCATTATTTGGAAGGAAATACATTTCCCCATTATAATACAAGGATTTCAGATCATCCTCTGCAATCATTGAGGCAGCATCTGCTGCATAAGTTGTATAAAGTTCATCTAACGGAAGGATCATTCCTGAATTTACCAGACCTATCTGGTCAAGATTATGAGCACATACAAGGTCTAATTTTTCGCCGCTTGTCATAGCAAGATTTAATTTTTCAGTATCAATTGTTTCAACAATTTCTACATTAACGCCAATTTTTTCTCTGGTAATTTCACTTAAAGCTTTTGATACTGCTTCACACTCTGCAGTGGAGCCTTCTCCGAATACCCATACACGAAGTGTCTCAACGTCGTCCCCAGCCAATACTGTTGTTGCAGGAATAAGTGATGAACCAACCATAATTCCTGTTAAAATTGCTGCCATTAATTTTCTTTTCATTTTTCCTCTTTTCTGCACAGAAGTAAACTTATAGTGGTTTTCAAAGCTGCTCGTCTGTGCTCTTGCTGCTTTGCTTTTGTTGATTTAATTTTATCTTTTTATCCGTATTTCTTCTATCTGATTCACGTCCAGCATTTTTCTGTTTACGTTTTATTGTTAAATATGGAGTTTTTTCAGAAGCCCGATTGTTATTTTTACGTCTGGTATTGTTCTGTTTCCGTTGTCCGGCTTGTCTTTCCCTTTCTTTTCCCATATAATAGAAATATCAATATTTGTTAAATGGAGATGATCTTTTTATGAAATCTGTTACCCGTCCGAATATAAAACGTATTTTATACACTGCTTTTTTGGCAATTTCAATCCCAACACTCTTTTTGTTATTCCTACTCACTACCTATACTATACGCCGACAGATTAAATCAGATCGCGAAGATATTCATATTCAGCTTACCCAGGAAAGTAGTAATATGGAAAAATTACTTCAGCGCAGCGAAGATCAGCTTACTAATCTCACAGCACTGGGGACGGATTTTCAAATTTTTCATTATTCAGATACGAAACTGCAAAAATTCCAATACGCTTATAACATCACGGAGATATTAAAACCGCTTTTAAACCAGGATACCTGTTTAGGAGGTTTTTTTCTCTACAGTACACAAGCAGATTATTATCAGCCCTTGTATAAATTGCATTATAGTTATCCTGATCAAAAATTAATGAAGGATTTTATAACGCAGCCAGAACATCCTGCCAGAGAACGTAATTGCTGGATTCCTTTTTCTCTTTCAGACCGTACCGTTCTGATTAGAATGGTTGGATACGATACATCCATCCTAGCAGTTATGGTTGATCTTTCATTAGATGATTCTTTTTCCCTTAATATTCCTGCAGCATCTGATATTAGGCTATTTTACGCTTCAAAAGCTGGACAGCCATATACTTCGGCATTGTATTCTGAGAATTGCGTTTTTCCATATGCAAAAAATTATTTTACAAAATTAACTTATGATCAAAAAACTTATCAGCTTATTCGTTCTTCTATAGGAGATTATGATTTACAACTATGTCAATTAATGCCTTATCGCGGGATTTTATCACATTTAAATCTGTTCCAGAAAATTTTGATCATTGTTTTATGTATCCTTATTACATCCATGTCCCTGATATTGGTTTATTTATACAAAAAGCTAATCTTTCCAATCCAGACTCTGACCACAACAATGTCAGAAGTAGGAAAAGGAAATTTATCTTTACGTACCAATGAAATATATGACATTGAAGAACTTCACAATCTCAGTGTAACCTTCAATCAGATGTTGGACAATATCCAACAGTTAAAACTTGAAACATATGAGAAAAAGCTTGATTTACAGCAGGCGCGCCTCCAGTATCTACAATTGCAGATTCGGCCGCATTTTTATCTGAACTGCCTGAAGGGATTGTTCAGTATGGCTGAAAAGAAACAATATGGTGAAATCCAGGAAAGCATACTTGCTCTTTCCGAATATTTTCGATATATATTTAAAAATAATAAAGATTGTGTCAGCCTGACAGAAGAAATCCATTCTGTTTCCAGTTACCTTACACTGCAAAAATTATATTTTGGTATTGAACCCGATTTAATTATGGATATTTCAGCTGACGTTACTGAAATACAGGTTCCCCCGCTTTCCATTCTCACATTTGTGGAAAACAGTATAAAACATCGTTCCAATCTGAATGAAATAAAATTACAAATTAAAGCCATCCCTGCCATTATAGATACACAACATTATCTTAATATTACAATCTCTGATAATTGCGGTGGTTTTCCATCAGATACATTAAATGTACTTAATCATCTGGATAAGCATGATTTTCTTTACAAAGATTATAATGTTGGAATCTATAATGTTTACTATCGGTTAAATCTGACTTATAATGGACAGGGGCGTTTAGCCTTTTACAACATAGGGCAACAGGGATGTGTGGAACTTTTCATACCATTAGCCCAGAAAGGTATTGATTAATATGGTTATATTGCTAGTTGACGATCAAGCAACCGTTCTTTCATCTTTAAAATCCGGAATTAATTGGACAGCACTTTCTATTCATACGATTTATACTGCCCAAAATGCACTGGAGGCTAAAGAGATTATTTTATCCCATAATATTGATATTCTATTAAGCGACATTGAAATGCCAAAAGAAAATGGGCTTTCCCTTCTTCGCTGGTGCCGTCAGCAGGGTTACACCTTTGAATGTATATTTCTGACTTCTCACGCTGATTTTTTCTATGCCCAGGAGGCCATCCAGCTTGGTAGTTTCGACTACCTTTTACAGCCAGCCCGTTATGAAGATATTGAACGTGTCATTCAAAAAACAATATTAAGGATTCAGGAGAAAAAGCAGAATAAAAGCTGGCTCAATTTAGGAAAAGCTGCTTTTTCCCAAAGAAATTCTTTCATAAAAAGCCTTTTACATGACTGGCTATTTGGAAAACAAAACAATATTTCCACTTTACTCACTTCATTAAACGAAATGGATGTACCCATATTACAAATTCAGAGCTGGCACTCATTTCCACTTTCTTCCGATGAATGGAGTCAGACTGTTGAGGAAATATTTAACGACTTTTTCAGTAATTATGAACATGCTACAATATCTTATTATCCAGATTCATCCAGCATGATAGTTTTAATTTATAACAGGCAGGATCAATTAATAAATTTTGATTCTTACCAGTCTAAATTAAATATGATTTATTCCAGACTTATACGACAAATCCCGTGTTCCTGTTCTTTTTATACGATACCAGCAACAAAATTCTGCCAGCTTCCTGCCATAGTACCTTATATTGAAAGAGAACAACAAAATAATATCAGTCAGACTTCTGGTATTTTTATCTCCGAAACCCAAAGTACTTCGCAGATTATTACATATTGTCCTTCCGAATTATTGTCACGTATTGAAATACTTTTAACTGGTCATCAGGCTTCAAAGGCTGAACGTGAAGCATTATTCTATCTCCAGTCTCTGAATTTTGAAGGAAAACTGAATTACGATACGTTACTGGCATTTTGTAAAGATTATCATCATTGCGCCTACAATGCTGCAAGAACACTTAACTTATTCACGCACTCAATTCCTTCTTTTGAGCCAGACAATAGTGATGTCAAAACAATTGTAATAACATTAGATTTCGTTGCTTCTTATCTGAAAAAAATAACAGACTTTTTCAATTTTTCTATGTCTGAAACAGAAGCATCCAATAGCAGTTTAAAGACAATTGAACAATACATTGAGCAAAACCTGGATAAACCTCTGCTTTGTTCTGAAATCGCCAAGGCAGTTTATTTAAGTCCTGACTATATTTCACGCCTTTTTCATAAAGAAAAGGGAATGCCCCTAAAAGAATACATTACATTAACTAAAATGAATGCTGCCAGAAATATGATAATTACTACTACACTTCCAATCAGCCTCATTGCCTCAAAAGTCGGATATGATAATTTTTCACATTTTAGTAAAGTATATAAAAAGGTAATGGGGACAACTCCTTCTTCCGAACGCAATTCTGAAGAATAGTGGTGGGCAGGTAAATACCTGCCCATTATAAAATCAGCTAAACTTTTTTAAAACATGCAACAATCTACTAACACTTCTTTCAAGATTCGTTCTTGTAACACGTCCTTCTTCATATGCCTCCAGAATCTGCCCAATAACTGGCGGACCTCCCGGCATTACGATATCGTTTCCGGCTGCTACCGCATCCCCTCCGTCAACAACAATATCCATATCTCCCCAGTCAGTGACCACAACGCCATCAAAATTCCATTCTTCTCTTAAAATATGGGTGCATAAATATTTATTTCCGCCTGCAAAAATTCCATTTATTTTGTTAAAAGAAGTCATAATAAAGGAAATTCCAGCTTCCTGAACCAGCATTTCAAAAGGTTTTAGATAGAGTTCACGTGCTGCACGTTCTGTAAGAATTGAATCTGCAGCATCGTAATTCTTCTTCGCACTTCCTCTTCTGTAGGTTTCCTGTTCATTCACAGCAAAATGCTTCGGGCATACACATACGTTATGAGTTTCCTGAACACCTTTCGTGATCTGAACTGCGCACATTCCAGTAAGATAAGGATCTTCTGAAAAATACTCGAAGTTTCTGCCACACAGAGGGTGACGGTGTAAATTCACAGCTGGAGCCAGCCATACATTTACTCCCTGTTTTTCGCATGCGCCACCAACTGCATTTCCAAATTCTTTCCATAATTCTTTATTGAAAGAACAGGAAATCAGCATTTCTGTGGGCCATGCTCCAGTTCCCACTCCGGCAGGTCCGTCTTTATAAAAAATAGAGTGGATACCCTTTTCAGGGATTGCAGGAGATACATAACCATTTGTACCAATCGAATGGTCATTTACTGTCAGCGGATTTCCCTGCTCATCAAATATGGTTTCTGGATTCTTAGTGTCACTAATGCTGCAAACGGAATTCCAGGACCATATCCGACGCACAATGCTGCCAGCTGCCTGATACTAAAGTCTTTTAACTCAGCGGTTTCATTTTTCAGGGCTGCTTCTGAACGGCAGCTTTCACTTCTGCTATTATCATAATGTTCAGCTTTTTTCTCACCACTTTTAGCCGATAAAAAGCGAAGCTGCTCTACATTGCATTCTTGTATCTGAAGACAATTGGTGCATTTTTTTATAATGAGGTCTTCATCCACATGAATTTCTCCGGCTGTTTCCACCTTATTGGAAGTGTTTCCAATAAGGAAACAATAGGTTCCTTTTTCCAGAATATAAGATGCTTTTGCTTCTACATAAACAGCAAGCTCTTTTCTCTCTATGTAAATGTGTATTTCTTCGCTTTCTCCTGGAGCAAGGAGCTTTGTCTTTTCAAATCCTTTCAGCTCTTTTTGCGGTCTTTCAGTTGCAGTATTCTGGCAGGACAAATATAACTGTATAGTTTCTTTTCCAGCATAATTCCCAGTATTTGTTACTTCTGTAACGATTTCATACTCTTCGTCCTGCTGAATCACTTCTTTTGGTACGATATCAAAGGAAGTGTAAGATAATCCCGATCCGAAAGGAAACAGGACTTTTTTCTGAAAGGTATCAAAATAACGATATCCAAGATAAATGTCTTCCTGATAAAGGGTCACAGGACTTTTATCATATCCAATGCTTCCATTTTTAGCTGCACTTAATCCATAGTTTTCATAAGTCAGAATATCTTCTGGATTTTCTTTGTTCCATGTGAAATTATTTGCAGTTGGATAATCCCATAAAGATTCAGCTATGGTAAATCCTAACTTTCCAGATGGATTTATCCTGCCTGTTAAAATATCTGCTAATGCTCCACAGCCTTCTTCTCCAGGTATACCCAGGAATAATACTGCTTTTATAGCAGAATACGTGTCTATCCATTTCAGATCCACAACACCGTTAATATTTAAAATCAAAATTACATTTTCGAATATCTGGCAAATCCGTCCCATTAAGTTTTTTTCAGACTCTGTTAGATAATAATCATTCTCTATATGACGGTCACATTCTTCTCCACCGGAATTTCTTCCCAGTACAAAAATTGCGGTATCTGTATACTCACGTGCATTTTTCATCATTTCTTCTGAAATCTCGTGTTCTTCCCACATTGGCTGATATCGTCCGAACACCTCATACATCAGGCCACAGGTCAGATTTTCGTTTCCGGTTATATCTACTCCATCTACCACAAATTTCTCCGGTTCATTTTTCTGCTGGCTGTTATAAAATTGCTTCAAGGATGGCTCTGCCTGGATGCCTCTGCTTTCACATTCACTTAGAATATTTTTCTGTGCCAATGCCTTAGATGCGCCGGAACCATTTCCTGAGAAAAGCGTTTCTATCTGTGCCCTTCCAAAGAATGCAACCTTTTTCTGCTCTTCTAAAGGTAAAGTATGTTCTTCATTTTTTAAAAGGACAATAGATTCTTCTACAATTTTCTGAAAAATATTTTTTTCCATCTTCCTATCTCCTACATTATTACGCCTGTTCTTTTGGAATTCTTATTGTTACATATATTTCATGCATTTTCCCATCTCTGAAATCAGGCACTATAGATCCATTCTTTGAATTCCCATTTTCAGCTAAGACTCCATCTACACAAACTTCCAGTTTTCCTTTTTCCAGATGATCCGGATTATGAATCACAATATGAT
The DNA here is from genome assembly GCA_958446945.1 of uncultured Lachnospiraceae bacterium. GTDB lineage: Bacteria > Bacillota > Clostridia > Lachnospirales > Lachnospiraceae > UBA9414. The sequence continues at coordinate 6,813 of CAUCYJ010000106.1, forward strand.
AGTCTGCTCCACGGAAATGTCGGGTTGCCTCTGCCTTTTCCCATTCTTTTGGAAAACAAGGATCAATTCTGAGTCCATCGTAATCGCGCTTTATTCCCAAAATCCCCTCGTATAATCCCATCATACACCATGCTGAAGTTCCCGTTGTCCAGGACTGATAAGACTTTCCGTAATATCCCGGATTTGTAGAATAACAGTTCGTAAATACGTACGGTTCAGCGCCTGACTGCATAGATGGATTTTTGTCACTATCCGGCATAATTTTTTTCAAAGTCTTTACTGCCTTACTGCCTCTTCCAACCTTACAGTCCATAAGGATCTTAAATCCAGTTGCATGGCAATATACGCCTCCGTTTTCAAATAATCCAGGCAGCATACCTGACATTCTTCCAACATTCGGTGAATATTTCGGATATGGCGGAAGGTTTAATGGAAAACCAAAGTCATGTTCCATCTGATCCACGGATTTTAATACCAGCGGTAATCTTTCCTCATCTGCCACATCGCCTAAAACAGCCCAGGTTTGTGCATTCAGATAAATTTTACTGCCTTCACTTTTTTTAGAACCAATATTCTCTACATCGCTTAATGCACGCATGTACCATTCCCCATCCCACGCATGTGCATTAATGTCTTTTTTCAGAATTTCATATTCTTCCGCAATCTCTTTCGCATAAACATGATCACCTTTTTTCTCCAGCATTTCTTTTAAGTCCAACAATGTCAGACAGAACTGATGGGAAAGCATAACAGATTCCGCCTCCGGATCCGTAGTAATATTAAGAGCATCATTCCAGTCTGCAAAGTAAATTCTTACCAGACCATTTTTTCCTTTATCCAGGAGCAGACGATTGACGGCTGCCTTTACATGTTCCATGACAGTATCCGATCCGCCATCCTGCCATTCAATCATTGTATTCAGGATTCCAAAATCACCAGTTTCTTTTATCAGCTGGCAGACAGCCCAGATAATCCAGAAAGGCTGATCTGAGTATCTGGTATCGTCATATGGATACCAGGTGAGAACTCCATGTCCATCCTTAAACTGATGGCGCAGACATTCCAGTATTTCCTGCTTTGCAACGTCCTTCCTGTCATTTAACAATCCCACAGAGATCTGCAGATTGCGAACACCTTTTTTCCCAACAATACAGAAATCCACCTGTTTTTTAACCCAGTTGTTCATAATATGGTTGATTTTTTCATCTGGAGTTTTTACTGTCAGGGAACTGTATTTATCTAAATAATACTCTTCCGCTCTCTTCAATTCTTGCTCTATAACACATGGATCTGAAAATTTTGCAGAGACTGTTCTTGCCTCATCTAATGATTCGCTGATGCCAAATACCAGATGAAGGACTTTTACATCCCCTGGTTTCAAAACAATTTTATGCTGCAAAACTCCTCCAAGAATAAACAGCGCAGCTTTCGAATTGGTACAGTCCTTTCCTTTCATAACTACGTCTGGCCTTTGGAACAGTGCACATGCAGAAGCATCTGGCTGTGTTATGGTACTGGTAGTTCCGCAAAACTCACCCAGATTTCCATCGAATGCAAATGCTGGTTCCGAAGCAGCCAGAAATCCGTTATATCTTGCGTGAGGTGCAAATGGATGGGAAGATTTACAATATACACCTTTTAATTCTTTGTCATAGTCCGTTTCCATACAGCGGTACATTTCATAATATCTTGGGTATTTAAATCCTTCCAGATAAAAACTTACTGCGGAAAAGATACTCAGATGACGCTCTTTTTCACTTGTATTTTTAATTTTCAGGGTCCATACCTCATGATATCCGTCCACTGGTACAAACAGTCTCCAGGAACTTTCAATTCCGTGATAGGAAGACTGGATTTTTGAAGAACCAATGCTATGTACACACTGATAATTCTCAACTTCTGTATTTAAAGGTCCTTCTCCAATGTTCCAGCATTCTTTATTTTCGTCATCTCTAAGATACACATATCTGGCATCGTTCTGGTTGATCATGCACATGTCCGC
>CAUCYJ010000107.1:0-8775 GCA_958446945.1 uncultured Lachnospiraceae bacterium
GCTCCAGACCTGTCTGTCTGGCATTTAATACCGCTGTCTTAGCAGCACTGGCATCTCCGGAAACTGCCAGGATCACTTCATTGGAATGGCTAGTTCCCTTATTCGGCGTCATATATTTCGCAATGGAAAGAGGCGCCGATTTCATCGCAGTATCTGCCATCACAAGCCCTATTGCAGCCGGAGAACCCGCCATAAATCCAAAGGCTTCTCCGAATGCTTTATTCAGAGCCTGTCCTGCACTGGCTGAATAGGCAAATTCCAGATGTCCACTCTCGCTGATATAGAGTTCACCTGCATATTTATTCGTAAGTTCCAAAGCCATAGATACGGCATGGCGAACATCCGAGACATCAGTTCCTCCAAGAACAATATAGTTTCCATGACCACCCCATCCCTTGGTATCCCTCGGCAATTCTATGGAAAGAACCTCTGTGTTGGTTGCTTTCACCGCATCATCGATAGCAGTGATCTGCCCTGCAGCACCTGTACGGGAGCTGAACAATCCCAGACAGCGATACTTCATTCCTACGTTCATAGTCTCCAGCAAAGTATCATCAATCCCTGAAATCACAAGCCCGATTGTATCCAGAACTGCGGTTCCTACAAATTCACTCCTCGTACAGTGTGTACTTATACTGTGTACATCTATCATTCGAAATCCTCTCCCGTTCTTTTTCCGTATTTACTCTGTTAATGGGTATCTTCCTTATACCGCGCTCTCAGTCAGACAACAACTTTCTGCGCGTTTTTTCTTATAGCAATTCCATGAAATAATGATAACATGAAACCATTTTACCGTAAAGTTACATCATGCACATTCTCGGATTTTCTACGACCTTTCTTCCCCTGCAGAGATTGTGAATATCTGCCTGACATATAGCAAAAGAGTCCCTCTGTTTCCCTCTACATTAATAATAACAAGTTCCTGATAGATTGCCCGATATGGGCATAGAATTTATAGAGTTTTACAAAGATAAAATAAAAATTGAGGATGAGATAAAATCAGATACCTTTATAGAAAAAATTTATGCTGAAATCAACGTAAAGATACGCAAAGTCAGAAATTCACATGTTCTTCTCGAACTCTTCTATAGAAGACACTTTCAGAGAAAGTTGAAACCATGCCTGGAGTTTACAGATATCTGTTTCTGACTCGATTTTTTTCACCATTGTATCTGAAACCGAAAATTTAGCTTCAAGAAAATCGACAAGACATTGAATAAGCATTTGTTGACTACCCTGCTGTATTCCTTCCTGTTTTTCATTTCGCATCATTTCTTCTAACAGCATATATCTCTCCTCCATACTACGATTCTGCTTAATTGCATCAATCGTATTCTGTAAATGTCTGACAAATGGATCTGTAGTAGAAATAGTTTCTGTCCGCCCTGTATCTTTCACATAGTCCAGGAAGCGCAGTAACTCATCTGGAATGCTATTTCTGTTCTTTCCATGAACATTTAGATAAACTGTTTCAATTCCATCATTTACAGGTTTCCTCGTTTCTTCACAGAAAGTCCTCGTTGAATAACGATACAGACCCTCTCCAAAAGGATCAAAATCACAGATAAATATAACATACGTATCCGGCAGAGTTTCATAAGAATCTCCAGTCAGCAATGCATCCATATCTATCTGGTCATGATAATAGCGGCTTCTTTTGGGAAGAAACTTCTGTAATGTGGCCTGAATTTCTACATTAAAGCGTGTCCTGTCTGCATCAGCAACGTAGACATCCAAGCGCACACCATGATATTCTGAATGATATGCCATGGTTTTCTCCGTCTGGATGTGTACTTCTGAAATCAGAATTCCCAACGCAAGTTCAATCACTCTGCGGCAGATTTCCGGATCAGACATCACTGCTGCAAACATAAAAACATCACGTATTGTCAGATCTTTAAATTTCCTGGCTGACATTCTCCTGTCCTTTCCGAAACATAAGAACTTTTTGGGCTCAGCATAACACCTGAAATCAGATTCGGCAACAAAAAGTTTTCGACAAAATTTTACACCTCATACATAATACTGATCTGATTTGTAAAAATCACTTAACAGCCAAACAGCCGGAAATCCTCTGTATTCTTACGGCCATTGGAACCACTTGCCTTAGAATAACATTGAAGCTGATTCGGAGAAGATTTGTACCAGCGATAGTTGTTATATCCCTTAATCTCTATAAAATATCCATAGGAAGTTTGTTTTACAGTTCCTATACCATATATTCCATTCAGCTTTCCATACGTATCTCCAACCAACACATAATTATCATAAATGCCAATCGAATATTTAAAGGATTTCCCCCACCATGAACCTCTTTTCAGATTTTTAATCAATTTTTTTGCAGCTGTTTTTTCCTTTGATGACAGCTTCTCAAAATAATAAGAATTTCCATCTTCATTTCCATGATACACCACCATTCCCTTTTTCGGATAATAAGAAATTCTTTCTTTATACCCTGCTCCGAAATGATTTACCTTTGGAGAATACGCATATTCATATCCCTTTACCTTATTTGCTGTATAAGTTTCATCTTTTTTACTACCAGATAAATAGTGATATGTTATTTTTAATTTTGAAGATGAAAGTGGATATATTTTAATTTGTCGGTATGCCTTTCCTGTCCATCTTCCAGAATCGTTAATGTTAAAGCCATATACATATGTCTTACCACTTATTTTTATGTTTTGTGCAGTTGCTCCGTATGTCTGCATTGAAAATGAAATCAATACTGCCATTGCCAGAATTGTTGTTATTATAGTTTTTCTGATTGCTGATTTTCGTTTTTTCTTAGCCATTTATTGTTGCTCCTTTTTACAATATTATCATACATAACATCTTTACATTTTTAATGTTTTCTTCGTTTTGGAAAGCTCATCTCTTATTTCATCATCACATTTTGAATTACAGAATCCATAGCCTATGCTATTTGAGTTAAATTTATAATAGTAATTCTGGTATTCTGCTACAGATATTGCATTTCCATTATAATACCACTGTCCCTTCATAGCATCTCCCTTCCACAAAAAGCTATGCACCAAACCTAAAGATCCATCTCTTTTTGTTCCATAATATCGATCTATCCAGCCTGCATTGTCTGTGAGATTAAGAAGATATCCCGAATTTTGCTTAATAATTTCAAATCCTCCAAAATAAGGGCAATTGTTTCCTGACCAGGAAATACCCGAAACTATTCTTTTTGTTGTCTTTCCATCAAATGTCCAAAGTTCAACATGGTACTTCATATTATCAATATTTGTTTTTTCTGTCTGATATGTAAGAACAAGTTCTTCGGTTCCGTCTCCATTAAAATCTAACAATTTTGCAAAGCAAAGTCCCGTCCAGTAATGTTTATACTGACTAATATGAAGCTGCGCTTTTCCATATTTTTTCTCATACTGTTGAATTAATTTTTTGTAAGCACTTGTCACAGACTGTTTTACAATAACTGTACAAGTAGCCGTTTTTCCATTTGCCTTTGCGTAAATTTCCGTTTTTCCTGCTTTCTTTGCAATAACTTTTCCAGATGAATTTACTGTCACAATATTTTTATTTTTAGATTTCCAACTGACCTTGGATATTTTTCCGTTTACCGTTGCCTTTAATGTTTTACTTTTTCCTATATTCAACGTTAATGATGTATTTGACAATTTAATATACGATTTTTTTACTGTCAAAGTGCATGTTAATGTTTTTTTGTCTACAACTGCACTAACCGAACATGTTCCTGCCTTTTTCGCAGTAACAACACCATTTCTTGCTACAGTGGCAATCCTTGAATCACTGGACTTCCACTTAATAGATGCATTATTGGAAACACCTGTTACTTTCAGTATTTGTTTATCTCCACTGTAAAGTGTCATTGTTGTTTTGGATAATTTTATATTGTTTTGTAAAATACCTCCATCTGAAACAGAATAATCGCCTGGTTTAATATTTGTTGTTGGTTTAGTGGTAATATGCATAGCATCCTTATATTCCTGATCCATATAAATGCCGCTATATATTTCCGTATATTTTGCTACGATATTTATAATCTGCTTTCGAGTTTTATTTTGAGCTTCACATAATTTAATTAAGTCTTCTGCTGTCTGAATATTTTTACGATAGAAAAATGCTGTAAATATTTTATTTAAAGCCCCACCTTTTAATGTATCTCCAATCCATTTCTTTGCAACACTGTTTCCATACATTTGAAACTCTACATATCCTTTAAAACATCCACTAAATTCCAGTGCCTGAACACTTGCAGGATTTGCCAGATAAGAAGTGGATAAATTACTTAATCCCATTTTAAAATAACAATCCATCGTATATAAAAGTGCCAGCTGAAGATTATTCGAAGCAGCATCCGAAGTATTAAACAAAATGTCCAACGCACCGCTTCCCCAGTTTATAGCATTTAAAACAGGATTTTTATCACATAAACTTTCCCATGCCTTATCCAGTATTTTCCCCATCAAATTAGATTTTACATTATTAATAATGTATTCTCCACTAAAAGAAGCCTGATCCAGACATCTGATTATTTCATCACAGGCAGAAATAAAATCGTAATTAGGATTAGCCATTCCTGCACAGGCATTTCTTGCATTTTTTATAGTCTGAATTTTCTCTTCCTTTGCATCTTTAATAGCATTAAAATCTGCTATTGATTCCAAAAGATCCTTCGCCGTTTCAGAAGCATCTTTCACCTGATCTATCACGCCTGCTATATCTTTTAACTTTTTTAAATCTTTAAGTTTTTCTATAATTTGTCCTTCTGACATTTGTAACAATTCTTCTGGTGTTTTTGAAATGCCTTCTTCTTTACACTTTTCCTGAAGTTCGTCAAAAATATCAATCAAATATGAATTAGCTCTGTTGACTTGATCTACGTCAAACTCGGAAGCATCCTCTTTATTGGTATATTTCAGATAATCCATAATAAGCACTTCATAAATTGCTTTTTGATTGTTTTGAAAATCATATTTTATTACATCATGCCAGATGGATGATATCGACATCATTGGAACATCATCCAGCACCAACGCTCCAAGTTGTTTATATATTGGTTCCTGCATATTGTTACATAACTGATACAGCGAATTACCATAAACAGTACCATTTATGTTTAATCCATTTCGTATTGTTTCGGCTAACCATATATTATAATCTGGTACTTCTACCCTGTTTCCTGACATAGCTGATTCCACAGAACCATCTGACCATTCTTCCACATCAATATCTGAAAAATCATTTTCTGCTTCATCTGATATTATTTCATTTTCAAATGAATCTTCATCAAACACATTTTCTTCATCTTCCTCAGGTGTTGTTAATTCCGAAGAAAATGTTTCATTTTCATCTGAAAACTCTGCTCCTGAAATATTGTATTGTCCTATTTGTGAAAAAATCATGCTTGCTGCAAGAATTAAACTTAAAACTTTTCCTCTTTTCATAGATTCTCCTTCTGAATAATTTTAAACAATATTCTGAATCAAATATTTCTTTTTCCAATTTCAACTCTGGCATCTATAAATAAACTGTTTTTCTAAGTATAATCTACAATTTATGAAAACACAATTTTATATCTTGATTCAAATCAAGCTATCATATGCCAGCTTTTATTAATCAAAACAGTATATGCGTAGTTTTCTTACAGCTTTATTTGACCATTAAAAGAGTTCTCCTGCTTCTTTTTGCATAACAATAGGCTTACTGATAAATTACCCGACGTGGGTATAGAACTTATAAATATTTTCAAAGATAAGGTAAAATAGAGACTTTGCTAAAAAGAAATTTGTACTAAATCCAATGCAAAGATACAAAAAATCACAAATTCTACATATTCTTCTCAAATTCCTCCACCGAAGAAACTTTCAGTGAAAGTTGAAACCATGTCTGGAGTCTAGAGATGTTTGTTTCTGACATAATTTTTTCAGCTAACACATCAGAAATAGAAAATTTAGATTTCAGAGAATCTATAAGGCATTGAGCAAGCATTTCCTGACGTCCTTCCTGTTTTTCATTTCGCATCATTTCTTCTAACAGCATATATCTCTCCTCCATACTACGATTCTGCTTAATTGCATCAATCGTATTCTGTAAATGTCTGACAAATGGATCTGTAGTAGAAATAGTTTCTGTCCGCCCTGTATCTTTCACATAGTCCAGGAAGCGCAGTAACTCATCTGGAATGCTATTTCTGTTCTTTCCATGAACATTTAGATAAACTGTTTCAATTCCATCATTTACAGGTTTCCTCGTTTCTTCACAGAAAGTCCTCGTTGAATAACGATACAGACCCTCTCCAAAAGGATCAAAATCACAGATAAATATAACATACGTATCCGGCAGAGTTTCATAGGAATCTCCTGTCAACAATGCATCCATATCAATCTGATCATGATAATAGCGGCTTCTTTTAGGAAGAAATTTCTGTAATGTAACCTGCATTTCCACATTAAAGCGTGTCCTGTCTGCATCCGCAGCGTAGACATCCAGACGCACACCATGATATTCCGAATGATATGCCATGGTTTTCTCCGTCTGGATGTGTACCTCCGATATCGGAATTCCCAATGCAAGCTCGATCACCTTGCGGCAGATTTCCGGATTAGACATCACTGCTGCAAACATAAAAGCATCACGTATTGTCAGATCTTTAAATTTTCTGGCTGACATTCTCCTGTCCTTTCTGAAGCAGAAGAACTCTATGGACTCATTATAACTCCAAAGCATAAATCCAACAAGGAAAAGTTTTCGACAAAAACCTATGTATTTCTGTTTTTTTTCTGAATGTATCCAGAAACGTAATTTCCTCTATATTTTTTTATTTATATATCTTCATAGTATATCCTGTTCCATTATTAGTCAGAAATCTATATTTCGCCTGGTAACTGGAACGACTGATACTTTTCTGATTATAGCTCCATCTGCTGGATGTAGCAGTCATCCAAATTGTATTGCTATTTGTATACAATTTTCCATTGGAATATTCGCAAAACGTATGATCATCGTATCCATGAGAAAATCCCATATCAATACGGCTTCTATTTTTAAAAATATGTACAAAATTATCATGTCGTGCCGGAATTACATTAGAATGATTCAACACTGTAACAACTTTTCCATTCTTAATTGTATAAATAGAAGTTGATTCACCATACCCTGATCCTTTTGCAGTATTTCTGTCATAAGTGGGAATTCCATATCTCATAACAAGTTCATCGATTCCATTTTTATCAATATCCACAAATAAATACATCACTTTTCTTGACGCAGCATCCGAACCGCCATTTGGACTATTTCTTTTATAAGAAGCTTTTGCTTTATTCGCATAATTTTTCATAGTCGTTTTATACAGCTTATGCTGCGCAGATTTACTCATAGCCGCATTTACATTCATAGCACTACCCAGAATTGCTACACAAAGCATCAACATAGTCAGCAAAATATATCTCATTTTTCCACAGTTTTTTATCATTGTGTACACCTCACCTATTATATTCTTTTAGTATTATGTCATAATCGTGCATATTTTCACAAAAAACGTTTTAAATTCGCTGTTGTTACTCATTATATGGATTCATATAACTACATGTTGTTATATTTTTATCTTTAGGATTATATAATACATTTAATATTCATTTCTCCCTACTGTCATCCTCAATAGCTCTTGTAATATATTTCTTCTCCTGTCGTTATCGTCAATGATTCTTGTAGAAAAACGTAAAATTATTATCGTATAATCGAAAAATTTTATAAAAATTGCGCGTCTAACATTCCTAAATATTAGAGAATTAACACGCAACTATTTATTATTTTAGCAAACAACCCAAAATCTGTTGTTTATCCCACCTAAAACATGGTGCTGTTTTACACATCTGCTCATTAGATTTCATATTAAATCTTACATACGTAAATCCAAAAATGAATCTGCGATGGATCTTACACAATCATCATTTTCTCCATATTTTGCTTCCAAAACCGCTTTTAATCTCTCACCCTGTTTTTTAAAGTATCTTCGTTCATCTATTGTCCTCGCATCGCAAAATGCCCTATAAATAGATTCCGCGTTTTCTTTATATTGCCAGTATTCATCTGAACCACTGATTAATTTATGCGTATCTTTTTCTGTGTTATATCCATAATCGTAATCATTTGTTTCAGAATAACCGAAATCTCTGGTTAAATCTCTACCGCTACTTCTATTATTTCCAGTCCTACCAAAAGCTACTCTAAAGAAAACCCAGCACATGATTATCACAGCTAATATTGTTCCGGTTGCTTCTTGTATCATATATATATTGTCACCCACACCAAACTTATAAACTTTAATTCCTACAGACACTATTGTACTCAATATACTTGACGCAATCGCATATCCTTTTTTTAGCAAATATATCCACAAGCACCATATGATAAAAGAGATAATTCCATTGACTTCAGCTCCTCCATCATTTTGAGGCGAGTAAAGCATCAATGCCATTAATGTAACCCATAAAAAAGCAAAAAAAGTTATAAAAATTTTTTTATTTTATGTATCATAAATACATGCTTTCCTTTCTCTCTGCCCAGATACCAAACGCTATGAAAACATTTTGCTGAGCTTATTTTTAATATATTATACTCCTTATTTTCAAGTATAATCTTCTGATTAAATGCTTTTAACTTCTTCTTGATCTGAGGTTCCCCATATTCCAGCGCATGTCGATAATCAGCCTCATCAGATAACGCATTATAATGGTATCGTAATTTAAGACACTTCAAGAGACATTTCTTAATGAATCT
>CAUCYJ010000108.1:0-8734 GCA_958446945.1 uncultured Lachnospiraceae bacterium
AAGTCTTCCAGATGTTAAAATCCCGTCTTGATAAACCGTATTCCTGCTTTGATGGAGCTTGTAACCCGGAACACCCCACGCATTGGCTCAAAGAATTTATAGATAATGTGGAGTTGGACATCTATCTCCAAAGATACACCATATTCGATAATCCGTTTCTTGGTCCGGAATTTGTTGAGAAGCTTTGCAAAGAATACGAAGGCACAATCTATTATGATCGCCTTATCCTTGGACTTTGGAAAAGAGCTGACGGCTCTATCTACAAGCGGTTTGCAGACAATCCAGAAGCATTCCGGTGTGAAATCGTAGATGAGTTTACAACGGATCCAGAACATAAGCAGTTTCGGAAGGAAGACATCACATCTATCGAGATCGGCTTGGACTTTGGTGGAAATCAGTCCGGCCATTCTTTTGTGGCAAGAGGATATACAGATAATTACAGCGATGTAATTGCACTAAAATCCCGCAGAGTCATGGCAAAGGACGAAAATGAGGACGTTGACAGTAATCGACTGAATGAGTTATTTTGCGAATTTATCCGGGAAGTAATAGATGAATATTCGGTGTGCGTGAGAAGCGGAGACTATGTACAATACTGCAACGTAGAATCCGTATACTGGGATAATGCGGAAACGGTCCTCGGTAATTCCATCCGAAACGCCGTAGAAAAAGAATTTCCGTGGATTTCTGTCCGACCTGCGAAGAAAAGACCGATAAATGACAGAATTAGATGTACCGTCAAGCTCATGGGGACTAGGCGGTTTTTTATTACAAAGGATTGTGAATCATTAAAGACAGCCCTTACGGATGCAGTGTGGAACAAGGAAGTTGTCGGGAAAGATGAACGCCTGGATGATGGCAGCACTGATATTGACAGCTTGGATGCGTTTGAGTACACGATCGAACGCGACATGAAATACCTGATTGAAGAGGTGGAAAATGTTTGATGGAATTAAGAGATTATGGAAAGGAATCATGAGAATGTTTGGATATACGACATTAAAACAGATCATCGGCAAGGATATCGCACTATCCAACGACATGATAGATGCAATCAGCAGATGGAAGCAGATGTTAAATGGTGATGCAGAATGGATTTCTGATAGCATTGTTTCCCTTGGAATTGAAGATGGAATATGTCGAGAGTTCGCGGACTGCGCGCTTGTGGAAATGGAAACCAGTGTAAGCAATGAACGTCTGGACAAGATCTATCAGAAGAATATCACGAGTCTGAATGAAAACCTGCAGGAAGGGCTTGCGCTTGGGTCATTTGCTTTGAAACCACTGGGAGAATCGGCTGCAGAATTTGTCTCAGCCGACAAGATCATCCCGATCAGTTTTGGGGATGATGGAAAGCCGAATGATATTGCATTTTTGACCGTAAAAAAGGTTGGGGACGCTGATTATTTCACAAGGATTGAACGGCACTATTTCATTGACGGGAATCTGACTATAGAAAACAAGTGCTTCCACTCTCAGACGGCGAATGATATCGGTCTTCCATGCAGCCTTGAAGCGGTGGAAGAATGGGAGGATATCCTACCTGGACCAATTACATACCCTGGCATGTACCGTATGGATTTTGGATATTATCGCAATCCAATTAAAAATAAAATAGATGGTTCTGCCTGCGGAGTGTCGGTGTACGAGTCGGCAGTTGCACTGATTCGGAAAGTGGATACACAGGGAGCAAGACTTGACTGGGAATACGAATCGGGTGAGCGCGCTATCCATGTGGATAATAGAGCACTTAAACAAGATAAGGCAACCGGGAAGTTTGGACTCCCAAAACTCAAAAACAAATTGTATCGAGGGATGAATCTGGATGCCGGAAAAGACCAAGAACTTTTGAAAGAGTACTCCCCGGAAATGAGGGACGAAGCCTTTAAGCGTGGGTTGGAGGAATACAAGCGTGAAATTGAATTTTCCGTAGGACTTGCTTATGGAGACCTGTCAGATGCGCAGGAAGTGGCTAAAACAGCCACGGAAATTAAAGCATCAAAGAACCGGAAATATAACAGAGTGACTGCAATCCAGAACAATCTATATGATTGCTTGGAAGACTTTGCCACAGGACTTGCATTTTACAATAGCATGCTCAACTCAGGCTATGAGTTCTCTTGTAAATTCAACGACTCCATTCTGACTGATGAGGAGACAGAACGTCAGCAGGATAGGCAGGACGTGAGCATGGGAGTGATGTCACACTTGGAATACCGAATGAAATGGTACAACGAAGATGAAGCCACGGCGAAGAAGATGTTGCCGGAGCAGAATCGAGTCATGGAGTAGGTGATCTGATTGAAAGAAGATTACAAGAAGCATCTATCTGGGCAGATTGAGAAGCATTTCTCTGATTTAGAAATGCGGATCATGGAAGATATTGTTCGTAGAATAAGAAAAACCGGTAAAATCACAAGCACAGCAGACTGGCAGATAAACCGGCTCAGGATTCTAGGATATTCTTCTGAAGACATCGAAAACATGTTGAAAGAAGCACTGAATAAGTCTTATCCGGAAATGTTTGAACTGTACGACAAGGTAATCGAATGGGAATACGTCCGCAACAAAGATATATACGAGCAGATCAATGCAGAATTTATCCCTTACGAAGAGAATGAAGAGTTACAGCAAATCGCAGAAGCGCTGATACAGCAGAATGGAAATGACTTGCAGAACATTACCAAATCACTTGGATTTTATTTGGATTATGGTACGGGGAAACCTGTGCTGACCCCATTAGCCGAAGTCTATCAGAAGTATTTAGATGCCGCCTGCTTAGATATTGTAACAGGTGCATTTGATTACAACAGTGTTCTAAGAAGAGTAGTTACACAGCTAACAAACAGCGGACTCAGACAGATTGATTATGCATCCGGCAGGGCAAACCGTGTTGATGTGGCAGCGCGCAGGGCTGTGATGACGGGAGTTTCTCAGCTGTCTGGTAAAATATCTGAAATGAATGCCAAAAATCTTGGAACAGATCATTTTGAAGTGGAATGGCACGCCGGAGCCAGGCCAACTCACGCAGCATGGCAGGGCAGAGTGTACAGCAAAGAGGAGCTCACAACAGTATGCGGACTAGGAAGTGTCACTGGATTGCTTGGGGCGAATTGTTATCATATCTATCATGCTTTTATTCCCGGAATATCTGAAAGAAACTGGACAGATGAGTGGCTTGCAGAGCAGAACCGCAAGGAAAGCATACCTAAGACATTTAATGGCAAGGAATACACCTTATACGAGGCCAAGCAGCAACAGAGGAAAATGGAAACTGCTATGAGAGCACAGAGGGAAAAAGCTGTGCTACTAAAACAAGGTGGAGCTGACCCAGACGATGTGGTGCTTGCGAAAGCAAAATATCAAGGACAGCTAGGAGAGTACGCAAGATTTTGCAAACGAATGGGGCTACAACAAGAACGAGAACGCATCTATTACGATATGCGTGGAAGAGTGGCACCTGTGCCAAAACGATTTAGGAGGTGAGAAAAATGAGCAAAGTAAAAGTAATGAGACAGCCGACAGCATCGGCAACATTGATTTTTGAATTTGAGGTGGCAGCATCTGAGTTTTTGATTAAGAATTTTACGGACGGTGATGTGTATGCATCGCTCGAAAGAGATGCAACAAAAGAGCAGAGCGTATTGATTCCGGCTCAGACTGCACAACGATTGCAGTATGGTTCTTATGGTGGTGGAAAGAGCAACCTCGTCCAAATCATCCCCACAGCAACCAGCGAAAAAGGAGTTGAAGTACAATGCTTAAAATGGTAGATGGCACCGGAATCATCGGTGTTGATATGGTATGCCCTCTAGGTGGTGCTGTATCCCCTCCACAGCCACCAAATTACGATAATGTAGAGATGGAAGGGGTAGGGAGTTTAATGCTTCCGAACAGCTTAAAAGCGCCGATTGAGAGGTTGGAATTGATTGGGAATAGTACGCAGGGCGAGAATCCAGCGCCGGATAATCCGCAAGAGATTAAGAGTGCGGGAAGGAAAAGTAAGAATCTACTGAACTTACAAAAACAGCCGGATGTGAAAAAAACATATCTAGGTTGGAAAGTTTCGGATGGGAGAAACGTAGTATTAAGTGTTAAGGACAAAGGTAATAATGCAGATATAACGGGATGCTATTTGGGGTTGTCAAGAACTGGTGGTTCATCAGATGGTGTTGTATGGGTTGTAAAAAACGGTTCAGTTGCAGTAAAGGAAGTTGTTAGTAAAAACCAATATGTTTCTGTTTTCCCTTCAAACGAAACGATAGTTAGGAAACTGCTAGAGAGATTTGATATACAAGTTGAATATGGGAACAACGCAACAGATTATGAACCTTATGGATACTTGCTCGATGTGAAAGTGACTGGGAGAAACATTCTTAGCGATGTTAAAGGCATGTATAATATTTTTGTTCCATGTTTTATTAAAGCAGGTACAACAGTTACACTAATAACAAATGGAGTGGAAAGTGACGGCGGAAATATTTTATTCACAACGGATAGTGGCGAAGATTATTGGTATGCAATCGACAAGGGAAAAATAAAAGTTGCTAAGAGCATCAGAAAAAATATGATTGGGTTTAAAAATCTATTAGCAAAAAAGGATGGATTAAAATATTGCTTAGTTATAGGCGATACCGATAACTATGAGCCTTACACTGAGCAAACCGTACAAATCGCCCTAGATGAGCCGTTGAGAGGTATCAAAAGGATAACTGATGGTAAAAACGTGCAAGAATCACTAAATTCAAGCGGAATTACAAGACGTTTCGAAGAAATCGAAATAACAAAAAATGCGAGAATTGTTACTGATTTAGGCGATTACGGAGCACCTGAAATAAATACGGTTCTGTGTCGGTATTACGATACCAGTTTAAAGAAAACAGGAGCGATACTTTGTGGAGAATTAAAGAATATTAATAACTGGATAGAGGACAAGGAATCAGTTGCTACGACGGAACAAGGAATTGACTTCCGTTTGAGCCGTGAAAGATTGGGAATTGGAAGCGATACAACTCCGGAAGAAAATAAGGTGGCAGTAATCAAATATCTTGAAAATCATCCGCTACATTGCATCGCAGAACTCAACGAACCTATTACAGAACCTCTCCCAGAATCTGTACAACAGCAATTACAAGCCCTACAAAGCGAGAACGGCACGACACATGTATTTGTGGATAGCGGGGAAGTAGAAGCAGGAATCAAATTAACATATCGAAAGGAGAAATAACTATGAACTACGCAAAAATTATGGAGAATGGAACTGTAAGAATCAGTTCCATCAAGAAAGAAGGCTACAAACCACTCAAGGAAGAGAAACCAGATGGATTTAGCAACCTTGTCTTTGTCGGCTATACCGAAACAGAAGAGAATGTAATTAAAGAATACGAGGCAGTCGATGACGGAATGAGCGCCTACGGAAAGTTACAAAAGGACTTAAAAGCAACACAGACGGCACAAGAAGTCACAGACCAGGCGGTGCAGGAACTGATTCTCGCAACAATGAAAATGGGGGTGTAAATTATGGCACAGTTTTTAGCGAACAGAATCAAAGGCGGGCACTTGACAATCGGCGAGGTACCGGAGAGCTTAAAAGAGCAGGTGCAGGCGTTACTTTAGGAGGAGAATATGTTTAAATGGCTGAAACAGAGATTTTGCAAACACAAGTACCGTAAGCACTATGACAAGGCTACAAAGGGGTATGTGCGGCGGTGTGTGAAATGCGGAAAAATTGAATAAGCAGGAGATTAGCACATAGAGATATGTGTTATTTTTATGCCTTTTGGTCAGTTGATTAGACCTTAAACAGTCAATTCGTGGTGGATGGTTACACACCTTAAATAACCTAGTGCGAAAGGAGAATAGAAACATGAAAACAGATTTTTTAAAAGGACTTGGATTGGAACAGGATGCTATTGATAAGATCATGGCAGAGAACGGGAAAGACATTGCCACTGAAAAGGCAAAGACAACCAAAGCAGAGGGTGAGCGTGACAATTACAAGAGTCAGCTTGAGACTGCAACGGAATCTTTAGAAAAGTTTAAAGATGTTGACCCGACAGCTATGCAGGGCGAAATCGACAATCTGAAACAGCAGTTAAAGGACAAAGATAATGAGTATGCTGCCAAAGAAGCGGATCGCATCTTTTCCGACACAATCAAAGAAGCTATCAAGACAGCCGGTGGACGCAATGAAAAAGCGGTCATGGCTATGCTTGATATGAACGCTTTGAAAGAATCAAAAAACCAGTCTGAGGACATCAAGAAAGCATTGGAAACTGTAAAGGAATCCGATGCTTATTTATTTGGCTCTGATGAGCCTTTTAGGAACCCAGTAGGAGCAACTGGCGGCTCTGGCACAGGTGGAGATAATTTCTCGGCGATCAGAGCAGCTATGGGGCTTCCGACAGAAAAATAATTTTGAAAGAATGAGGTAATAAGATATGGCGAACACAATTGCATTAAGAAAAGCATACTCTACGATGTTGGACGAAGTCTACAAACTGGCGTCTTTGACAGCGGTTCTGGACGGACCGAATGAGCTTGTGAGAGAGGGAGCGAATGCGAATGAGATTCTGATCCCGAAAATGTCCATGCAGGGACTTGCGGACTACAATAAGCAGACAGGCTATGTTGCAGGTGATGTGACACTTGAATACGAGACTAAGAAATGTACTTATGATCGAGGCCGCATGTTCACTGTGGACGCTATGGACAATATCGAGTCTGCAGGTGTTGCCTTCGGACGTCTTTCCGGAGAATTTTTGAGAACACAGGTTGTTCCGGAGCTTGACGCTTGGAGACTTGCATCTTATGCAGGATACGCACCATCTACTAATAAAGTGGCAGCAGCGATTGCAGATGCGAAAGCCGGAATTGCGGCAATTAGAAAAGGCAAGACTGCTATTAAAAATGCAGAAGCGAAACCGGAAACCTGTTATTTGTACATTTCTGCGCAGCTTAAAGGGGATATTGAGGATCTTGACACTACAGCATCCAAAAGAGTATTAGATGGATGGGCTGGCGTGATCGAGGTTCCTGAGGGAAGATTTTTTGATAAGGTCACGCTGACCGCTTCCGGTGCCGGCGGATTCGCAACGGCAGGAGGGAAAAAGATTGATTTCCTGATTGTGGATAAAAATGCAGTGATCCAGAATCAGAAACACACTGTATCTAAGATCATTACTCCGGAAGTGAATCAGGATGCGGATGCTTGGAAGTTCGGATATCGTACTGTAGGTATTGCAGAAGCGAAAGACAACAAAAAAGTGGCCATCTATGTGCACACTGCTGCGGAGTAGGAGTTGATCTGAATGAATTTGTATGCGGACCATAACTTCTATATGACGGAGTATAAGGGAAAAGCCACAGAAGAAGAATTTCAAAGGCAGATCGTGAAAGCAAGTGCCCACGTTCGGAGGATTACCTTTGGGCGTGCGGACAACTGCACGGAAATGGAAGAGGTGAAACTTGCTGTATGTGCAGTTTGTGATGTACTGATTTCGGATGAAAAAAGCCGAGAAAATAACAGTGGCAGACAGATCGCATCGGAGAGTACGGATGGATATTCCGTAAGCTATGTACAAGAAAAATCAGCTGATGAGACATCAGAAGAATTGTCATGTCGGAAAGCGTGTCAGGCGGCGGAACTATACTTGGAACCGACAGGTCTGCTCTATGCGGGGGTGGAAGAATGCTGACCAATACAGATGCTACGATATACCACAGACAGTATGATCCGGAAACAAGACTGGATCAATGGGAACGGGAATATATCCCGGAAGTGTGGTGGTACAAAAATGAAAAGTCGCAGATCACGACAGATGGATTGAAACAAGCAGACACCTACACAGTCAGAATCCCGGATACGAGCGTGAAAATCAAGAAAGACGATTACCTTGTAAAAGGCGATTGCAAGGTTGACATGCAGACGATTAAGGACTTGGACGGACTGGACAAGACTAGAATTACATCTGCAAACTACAATACTTTTGGCGGCAATCCGCATATTAAGGTGGTGGGCGTGTAATGGCAAAAGGAAAGAAAAAATTCCAAATCGAAACACCAAGAGGCACGATATCAACATACACGATTTCCAAAGGGAATTTAAAAGGTAGAACGATTGCAAGACTTGACTGGAATCCGGGATTTAAACCAAACATGGAATCTGGCTTTGCAAACGCTCAGGAATTTGTCGATTCCGAGTGCATCAGACGGATGAATCCGGAAACTCCAAGGCGTACAGGTGTGCTTGTTAAGTCAGCAACTCTCGGAACTGTGATTGGAAGCGGAGAGATCAATCAGATTGCACCTTACGCACGTAGGCAATATTATGAGCACAAGGAAAAATCACGATGGTTTGAGCGCATGAAGAATCGCCACAAGGATTCCATTTTGAAAGGAGCGGCGAAGTATGTCAAATCTCATTGACAGCGTAAGATCGTATATCCTCACATGCCCTTTTTTAAGTGATGGGCGTGTAAATGTGGACTATATCGGAACGGATATGGGGTATTCTGTTGACCCTCTCCCTTGTGACCCGATCATACAGAGATACACGGACGGTGGGGCAAAGAAGCAGTTCCAATTCGCCTTTACAAGCCAAGAGGAATATGATCAAGATGCAAGAATTAACATTGAAAATAGCGGATTCTTCCAAAGCTTTGAGGAGTGGTTGGAGCAACAGAGTTTTAATAATAACCTGCCGGAGCTTGGAGAAAAGAAGAGTCCGATATCA
>CAUCYJ010000109.1:0-8652 GCA_958446945.1 uncultured Lachnospiraceae bacterium
CATGTCTTGTTGCAGTAGAGCAAGATGCTACAGGCAAAGCATTAGATCTTGCGCTTGCATACGCGCTTGGAATCGGCGGGGCAAGAGCGGGGGTGCTTGAAACTACATTCCGCACAGAGACAGAGACAGACTTGTTCGGCGAGCAGGCAGTTCTTTGCGGCGGAGTTTGTGCGCTGATGCAGGCAGGATTTGAGACTCTTTGTGAAGCGGGATATGATCCGAGAAATGCATATTTTGAATGTATTCATGAGATGAAACTGATTGTAGATCTGATCTATCAGTCAGGATTCGCAGGAATGAGATATTCTATTTCCAATACAGCGGAATATGGCGATTATGTTACTGGTTCCAAGATTATTACAGAGGATACAAAGAAAGCGATGAAGCAGATCCTTTCTGACATTCAGGATGGTACATTTGCGAAAGAATTCTTGCTTGATATGTCACCGGCTGGTCGTCAAGTACACTTCAAGGCGATGAGAAAGAAAGCAGCCGAACATTCGTCAGAAGTAGTAGGAGCAGAAGTGAGAAAGCTGTATAGCTGGAGTGATGAGGATAAGCTGATCAATAATTAATGAAAAAAGAAAGCTGCTCTGCAGGATGCACCGAGCTTTCAAAAGCCATAAATTAGCTTTTGGAGAGCGGTTCACGGCAGGGCGGCTTTTTAATTGTGCTTTAATTGGGATTGACAAATAGGGGATTTTGAGAGAAACTGTATTTAATGATGAAGTGATAACAGGAGGGTATTTATGCTAAGCGAAATTACAAAAATCTGGGGCATCAGCGGACAGGAAAAACAAGTATCTGACTATATTATTGAGCAGGTCAGAGACTATGCGGACAGTATTGTAAGAGATGCCATCGGTAATCTGATCGTTGTAAAAAGAGGTTACGGAGAGAATAAGAAGAAAATCATGTCCTCTGCTCATATGGATGAAATCGGACTTTGTGTTGTAAAGATTCTGGACAACGGTTTCTTGAAAGTACGCACGATCGGTGGGGTATCTCCTCATACATCCTATATGAACCGGGTGGTGTTTAAGAACGGTACTTATGGAACAGTAGGATGTACAGATAAGATTCAGAATGTACAGCCGGGTGAGATTGAAAAAATGTATATCGATATCGGGGCAGCAGATAAAGAAGAGGCAGAAAAATATGTTCAAGTTGGCGACTGTGCTGTTTTCTGCGGAGATTATGTTCCGTTGGCAGGACGCAATGTCATGTCTAAAATTTTTGATGATCGTGTTGCATGTTACATTCAGATAGAAGCATTGAAGCAGATGAAGACACCTTACCATGATGTTTATTTTGTTTTTACAGTACAGGAGGAAATCGGACTTGTAGGAGCCATTACATCAGCGGAACGGGTGAATCCGGATCTGGGAATTGCCATTGATGTAACGCCGGCGTTTGATGTTCCGGGCAGTGATCATGGAAATTCTGCTCTTGGAAAAGGCGCTGCGATCAAAATAAATGATTCCAGTGTCCTTTGTAATCCTGAGATGACAGAATCATTAATTGCCTGTGCAAAAGAGCATGGCATTGCTTATCAGTTGGATTCACTTTATGCAGGAGGTACTGATGCGGGCGGAATCAGCCGTTCTAATGCGGGAGTAAAAGCAGTAGGGATTTCTATTCCGAACCGGTATTGTCATGCACCAAATAGTATTGTAAATCTTGATGATGTAGAAGCATGTATCGCGCTGTTAAAGGCGTATACGGAAAGTGAATTAGAGATTGTAGTAGAAGAAGTAATTAAATAAAATATTTCGGAAGATACAGAAGTTGGAAACGCGAAAGGAGAACAATATGTACGCAGAATTTGATGATACACTGGTTACTGGGAATGAAATGATAGATGGACAGCACAAAGAACTGATTGAAAAGATTAATCAGCTTCTCGGCGCCTGTGAGAATGGGGACGGAAAAGTTAAGGCAATACAGACACTGGCATATCTTGCAGAATATACAGAATTTCATTTTGGAGAAGAGGAAAAGCTTCAGGAAGAAATTGTATATCCGGGTATCAAAGAACATAAAAAAGAGCATGAAAAATTACGGGAAACAGTGAAAGAACTTCACGAAATGTTAGAAGAGAGTGAAGGACCAACGGAAGCATTTGTTCAGCAGGTAGAGAAAAATGTAGTAAAATGGCTTTATAGTCATATCAAAGGATTTGACCGCTCTGTGGCAGAGTACAAAAATATGAGATTGAGCGGAGAAATGCTGTAAAAACTAAGAGAACCAAAGTGTAAGATAGAGTAACATATAGCTGTCCGGGAAAAACGGACAGCTATTGTTATTTTTGGAATTAGGAAGGATTCTTTAGATAAGGAAGAATTACACTCCATTCTTCGGTAAGACGTTCAAGGGAAAAAGCTGCATTAGCAGGGCTTGTAGAGGGCAGTTTTACAGCATCCACAGCATATTGCGGTTTCATATACTTCTGATACAGTTTCCAGGAAGTCGTACCATTGCAGAAGATCTGGCGGATACAGGCATGGGAGAGGATGACGGATAGATCGTTGGGATGTGCATTTTTAATGCTGCTGTCACTGGAGCCGTGAATTTCGCAGGAAGCAATGACATCCCAGACGGCAATGTGGTGACGAAGCAAAAACTGTTGTTTCTCGGGAATGGAAACAGGCGGGTCTTCCCGGAAGAGACCGGAAAGTACTTTCCAGAATCGATTTTGTGGATGACCGTAAAAGAAACCACATTCTCTTGATTTGACAGAAGGAAAACTTCCAAGAATCAGAATCGAAGAAGAAGGAGAGAATAGTGGCGGAATTTCATGTATAACATGTTCCATAATTATAAACCTCATTAAAAAAGACAACCACATGACGGTATGGTTGTCTTATATCTTTCTCTATAAATAATTAAGCAAGGCTGTTAACAGCTTTTGTTAAGCGGGAAACTTTTCTTGCACATGTATTCTTGTGATAGATTCCTTTGCTTCCAGCTTTGTTGATTTCAGCAATAGCAACTGGTAATGCTTCTTTTGCAGCAGCAACATCTTTTGCTTCTACAGCAGCTTCAACTTTCTTTACATAAGTTTTCACTCTGGATTTGATTGCTTTATTTCTTGCTGTTCTTGTCTCAGTAACTAAGATTCTTTTTTTTGCAGATTTAATGTTAGCCAATTTGTACACCTCCAAATAAATATGAATTCTCAAATGTGGTTACAGCAAAGCCAGACACGGAACGCCTTGCCGAAACATACTCATTTATTGTAAGACAAGAAATGATAAATGTCAATACATATTTTCGAAAAAAGAGTGGAAAACTAGAAATAAAATGTCAGATTGTTTTGAATCTGTGGAAAAAGGAGGTTTCTATGCTGGAGAGATACAACATTCGGACGGACTTGGCATTGGAAGAGCGGGAACGGTTTGAAGAAGATCATGTGGAAATCGCAGGTGTGGAAGTAAAAGAAGAATATAATGAACAATTGGAGATGAAGGTAACTACAGTGAAAGTTACAACGGAAAATGGGGCGAAGACAATGGGAAAGCCGGTTGGAACATATATTACTGTCGAAGCACCTAATATGGCTGTTCCGGATGAAGATTATCACAGAGAAATTTCAAAAAAACTTGCAGAATATTTGAAAAAAATGGTTCAAAACTATGCTAAGCAGAGAAATGATTCAAGCGAAGAAGAGTTCAGTGTTCTTGTGGCAGGTCTTGGAAATCGTCAAGTAACGCCGGATTCACTCGGACCAAGAGTGGCAGAGCAGCTTCGGATTACAAGACATATTGTAAAGGAGTACGGAAGATATGCTATGGGAAAAGAAAAAGTTTGCCTTGTAAGCGCAGTTGTTCCGGGAGTCATGGGGATGACAGGGATGGAGACAGTGGAGATTCTAAAAGGTATTGTAGAAGAAACAAATCCGGATATCGTGATTGCGGTAGATGCGCTGGCAGCTCGCAGCAGTAAAAGGCTGAATCGAACAATTCAGATTGCAGATACGGGAATACATCCAGGCTCAGGTGTGGGGAATGCGAGGTGTGCACTGACAGAAGAAACACTTGGCAGACCAGTAATTGCAATTGGGGTGCCTACGGTGGTGGATGCGGTAACGATTGTGAATGACACTATGGAAAATCTATTGAAGGCTCTGGAAACATCAGAGATGCTAAAAGGCGTGGGGATTGTGCTTCAAGGATATAATGCAGCAGAAAAATATGAGCTGATACGGGAACTGATTTCACCGCACCTGAATGGACTTTATATGACCCCAAAAGATATTGATGATACTGTGGGGCGCATTAGTTTTACTATTTCAGAAGCGCTGAACATATTATTGTCTTCGGCATGCTGAATGCATCTAAAATATAGGAGATAAAGAAGACAAATGAATAAAAAAATGGTATGATAAGCAGTAAGTACGATCTGATTAAAGAACGAAAGAGAAAAGGAATGGTAAGTATAATGAGAACAGTTACGTTGGGAAGTACAGGAATTACAGTAAATAAAAACGGATTTGGCGCACTGCCGATTCAGAGGATTACAGATAAAGAAGCTGTGACGTTGCTTCGTAAAGCCTATGATCACGGAATAGATTTTTTTGATACTGCGAGGGGTTATACAGATAGCGAAGTCAAAATTGGAAAGGCATTTGAAGGGATGCGAGATAAAATTTATATTGCATCCAAAACAATGGCAGTAGATGTGGAAAATTTTTGGAAACAGCTTGAAGAGACACTTTCAAATCTGAAAACAGATTATCTTGATATTTACCAATTTCATAATCCGGATTTCTGTCCGAAGCCAGGAGATGGAAGCGGACTTTATGAGGCAATGCTGGAAGCAAAAGCTATGGGGAAAATCCGGCACATCGGTATTACAAACCATCGGCTTGCAGTAGCAGAAGAAGCGATTGAGAGTGGACTTTACGAGACATTACAGTTTCCGTTTAGTTATCTAGCCTCTGAGAAAGAGTTTGCACTTATGGAAAAATGCAGAGAGGCAAATATGGGATTTATTGCAATGAAAGGTCTGGCAGGAGGGCTGATCAATCATTCGGCTGCAGCCTATGCCATTTATGATGCAATATGATCATGTACTTCCAATCTGGGGAATTCAGCGAGAGCAGGAGTTGGATGAGTTTTTAAGTTATCAGGATGAGGAGCCGGTATTGGAAACGGTACAGAATATCATTGAAGCTGACAAAAAAGAACTTCGGGGAGATTTCTGCCGTGGATGCGGCTATTGTATGCCATGTCCGATGGGGATTGAAATTAATAACTGTGCGAGAATGTCGCTGATGATTCGAAGAGCACCGTCGGCTGCTCAGCTGACAGAAGAAATGCAGGCGAAGATGAAATTAATTGAGTCTTGTATTCACTGTGGACAGTGTGCAAAGCGTTGTCCATATGGGTTGGACACACCGGCTCTTCTTGCAAAGAATTACGAAGACTATAAAGAAATTTTGGCTGGAAAGGAATATTAGCAGATATATTTTGAATGTCAGACGCATATCTTATTGTGATACCAGATTAGTTTTCTGGTAAATATCACTGGAAAAGCAAGTGGAGTGGATGAGATGTGCATAGACGTATCAGTATAAGTAAAGCCGGAATCGTGATTGTCAGTATGCTGCTGATTGGATGGGTGGTCAATGCCATGGAAATTACGATTCCGGAGGAATGGAAAAAGCAGGTAAGGAACAACATTGGTTCAGGTGCTCAGGATTTATTTTTGCCCGGTCTCACTTATTTGGGAAAACAAAAGTGGAATATGAAAGAGTTTGTAAAGCAGAGTACGGCGCAAATGATGCCTTTGGGGAGTTTTGTCGGTGGAACTGCAGTTTATGAGACTGAGATAGAGGATGAAGAGACTTATCAGAAGATTCTGGAACAACAGGCGAAAGATGAAAATGAAGTAGATGAGCAGGGAAAACTTGTAGAGCATGAAAATGCAATGTTGCCTGATGTGCCGGAAACCGGAGGTCCATCCATTGATACTTCGATAGAGGCATTGAGAAACTTTGATTATCTTTTAGGGAATTTCTATACAGTGGACCGCACAACAATGATTGGACCGGAACAATTGAATGCGGATGATCTGCTCGGACGCAATATGAAACTGACCGGAACAGGAGAAGGTCCTAAAGTGTTGATTTTTCACACGCATTCCCAGGAAACATTTGTAGATTCTATTCCGGGTGATCCGGGTACGAGTATTGTGGGAATCGGACAATATCTGACAGAACTTCTCAATGCGAAAGGAATTTCAGCGATACATCATGATGGAATCTATGATCTGATCAATGGGAAGCTTGACCGAAGCAGCGCTTATGAATTTGCAGAAGAAGGGGTACGGAGTATATTAGCGCAATATCCTACGATTGAAGTTGTGATTGATCTTCACAGAGACGGAGTGCGCGAGACAACACATCTTGTAACAGATATCAATGGAAAACAAACTGCTCAGATTATGTTTTTTAATGGTTTGAGCAGGACGAGAGAAAAGGGAGATATTACTTATCTGCCGAACCCATATATACAGGATAACCTGGCATTCTCTTTGCAGATGCAGTTAGCGGGGGAGCAGATGTACCCTGGATTTACAAGGAAGATTTATTTGAAGTCTTATCGATACAGTCTCCACATGATGCCGAAATCTCTCTTAATAGAAGCAGGAGCACAGACAAATACCGTAGAAGAAATGAGAAATGCAATGGAGGTACTGGCATCTATGCTTCATAAAGTACTGGCGCCTTAGAAAAAATGAAACAAGAAAACGAGTCAGCCGCTGACAGAGATACCTGTCAGCGGTATTTATGTGCGCAGAGATCTACAAAAAGAAATAATTTGAAAAGAGTTTCTGAGTATGTTAAAATATTTTGTTATATGAGGTTGTGTCAAGCGCATAACCAGGAGAGATTGCAGATAAGTTTTTGGGAAAGGGTAGAGAGCATGGCAAAAAAAAATACATATGACGCAGATAGTATTTCGATTCTGGAAGGCTTGGAAGCCGTACGGAAACGACCGGGGATGTATATAGGAAGCGTATCAACGAAAGGTCTGAATCATCTGATATATGAAATTGTAGATAATGCGGTAGATGAGCATCTGGCAGGTTACTGCGATACCATTCATGTAACACTTCACAAAGACGGTTCCGCAACGGTGGAGGATAATGGTCGTGGTGTTCCGGTTGGAATGCATCAGAAAGGTGTTTCAGCAGCTCGTATTGTATATACCACACTGCATGCGGGGGGAAAATTTGATGATTCAGCTTATAAGACAAGCGGTGGGCTACACGGGGTGGGCTCATCGGTTGTCAATGCTTTGTCTGCTCATATGGATGTGGAAATTAGCCGGGATGGATATGTTTATCATGATGAATATGAACGAGGTGTTCCGGTAGTGGAGCTGCAGGAAGGGCTGCTTCCGGTTATTGGCAAGAGTAAAAAAACAGGTACAAAGGTTAATTTTCTTCCTGATCCGGAGATTTTTGAAAAGACAAGATTCCGGGAAGAAGAAGTGAAAAGCCGCCTTCATGAGACAGCCTATCTGAATCCAACGCTGACAATTGTATTCGACGATGAACGTCAGGAAACACCGGAGCATGTTGTATATCATGAACCGGAGGGCATTATTGGTTTCATTCAGGACTTAAATAGAAAGAAAGAGACGGTACATCCTCCGGTATATTTTAAAGGAGAAACTGAGGGGATTGAAGTGGAAGTGGCATTCCAGTATGTGAATGAGTTCCATGAGAATGTGCTGGGCTTCTGCAATAATATTTATAATGCAGAGGGAGGAACACATCTGACAGGATTTAAGACGACTTTCACAAGTGTAATGAATCAATATGCAAGAGAAATTGGCGTACTGAAGGAAAAAGATGCTAATTTTACAGGAACAGATGTGCGTAATGGAATGACAGCCATTGTATCGATCAAGCATCCTGATCCGAGGTTTGAGGGACAGACAAAAACAAAACTGGATAATCCAGATGCGGCCAGAGCAGCAGGAAAAATCACAGGAGATGAAATCGTACTTTATTTTGACCGGAATTTAGAAGTATTAAAAAAAGTGCTTGCTTGTGCGGAAAAAGCGGCAAAGATCCGCAAGACAGAAGAGAAGGCGAAGACGAATCTATTAACAAAGCAGAAATATTCTTTTGACAGTAATGGAAAGCTTGCCAATTGTGAGAGCAGAGATGCGAAAAATTGTGAGATTTTTATTGTGGAGGGAGATTCTGCCGGCGGTTCCGCAAAAACAGCGAGAAATAGAATGTATCAGGCAATTTTGCCAATCCGCGGTAAGATTTTAAATGTGGAGAAGGCAAGTATAGATAAGATTCTTGCTAATGCAGAAATCAAAACGATGATTAATGCATTTGGATGTGGATTTTCAGAAGGGTACGGAAATGATTTTGATATCAGTAAACTTCGTTACGATAAAATCATTATTATGGCCGATGCGGATGTAGATGGAGCTCATATTTCAACGTTGTTGCTTACATTATTTTATCGGTTTATGCCGGAACTGATTTATGAAGGACATGTATATATTGCCATGCCGCCTCTTTATAAGGCGATGCCAAAGAAGGGAGAAGAGGAGTATCTCTACGATGACAAAGCATTGGAGCGGTATCGCAGAACACATGAAGGCCCATTTACACTGCAGC
>CAUCYJ010000110.1:0-8626 GCA_958446945.1 uncultured Lachnospiraceae bacterium
CATAACTGATTTGCTTTGTCAAGAACTTTTTTATTTTATTTTTTCAAGTCCTTGTTGTCTTTGCGACAGCTCATTTAGATTATCACATCTGTTCGGCTTTGTCAACAACTTTTTTCTTTTCCAGAAAACTTTTTTGTTGATTGGAAGCCCTGTCTTGCGACAGCTCGTTTATATTATCACTCTCTGGTACGATTGTCAACATTTTTTTGCAAAAACTTTTATTTTTTTAATTCTTAATTTTCTTCCTTCTCTCTATTTTTTCTTTTCTTTATAATCTCAAATATGTTACAATGTGCAATAACATTAGGAAAGGACAATAAATCTATGAAAAATATTATTAAAAATAATTTCAAAGCATTGCAGATGGAACTGCGTGAACACAAGAGTTCTTTTATTGTTTATTTTGTGCTGCGCCTTCTTGTAATTATAATTATGATACTTCAAATCCTAAATCATAACTATGAAAATGTTTTCTACTGTATCCTGACGCTGCTGCTTTTGATTGTTCCAAGTTTTCTTCAGATTCAGCTCAAAATTGAATTGCCGACAACGCTTGAGATCATCATCCTGCTCTTTATTTTTGCAGCCGAGATTCTTGGAGAAGTCAGTTCTTACTACACCCATTTTCCATATTGGGATACGATGCTCCACACATTAAACGGATTTCTGGCTGCTGCCATTGGCTTTTCTCTCGTTGATATTTTAAATCGAAATGAAAAAGCCAAGTTCGTTCTGTCTCCTTTGTATATGGCGATCGTTGCATTTTGCTTTTCCATGACAGTCGGAGTTATGTGGGAGTTTTTTGAATTCTCTATGGATACCTTTTTCGGTATGGATACTCAGAAAGATGCTATTGTGCATTCTATTTCCACAGTAATGCTCGATCCAACCGGCGGCACAGCTGTCCAACACATTGATAATATAAAAGAAGTGATCATCAACGGACAGGAATTAGGACTTGGCGGCTATCTTGACATTGGTCTGAAAGATACTATGAAAGATCTTATTGTCAATTTCATCGGAGCAGTTGTATTTTCCATTATCGGTTATTTCTATGTTAAAAAACGTGGTCGCAGTAAATTTGCCAATCGCTTTATTCCAAGTTTGAAGGAAGAAGATGCCGATTTTCTTCGGCTTGTAGCGGAATCGAAAGAGGCACAAAATGAACCGCTTTCTCAAAAGACATCCGCTTCTAAATAATCTTACTGATTTTGTTCTAATCATCTCTTCTACTTTTTAACTATCGCAATTTCCTTTTTAAGTGATTGCGATAGTTTTTTTATTTTTTCGCACCTTACATTGTTGTAACATTTCCTTCTTTTTCTTTTCTTCTTTTTCTGAAACATTTATAATGGATATGAGGTGATATAACATGGATATTGAAACAATCATTATGATTGTTGAAGATGATGAGATTCTGGCAAATGAAATCCGATCCTTTCTTCTTCGCTGGGGATACTGTGCCAAAATTTGTACAGATTTCCAGAACATTACAGGTGCATTTCTCAATTGGAATCCCCATTTAGTTCTTATGGATATTAATCTGCCGTATTATGACGGCTTTTACTGGTGCCGGATGATTCGTGAGATTTCTGCCGTACCTGTGATCTATATCAGCAGCCGCAGTGATGACCGTGACAAGATTATGGCAATTGCCCAGGGCGGCGATGATTACGTGGAAAAACCATTCCATTTAGAATTGCTGAAAGCTAAGATAGAAGCAATTCTTCGCAGAACCTATCAGTACCGAATGAAAGAAGAGCATCATTTATCTTCTGAACTTTTATTTGATGCGGGAACTTCTTCTCTTCGTTTCCACGGTGCAACTATGGATCTGACCAAATCCGAAAAAAGAATCCTCTCTGTTCTTCTGGATCACAGACCAGATATTGTCAGCAGAGATGAATTGATGATGGAACTTTGGAATACCGATGAATATGTTTCCGATGGCACATTGACTACGATGATTTCCAGATTGCGAAGTAAGATCCGGGCTTTTTGCGATCAGGACATTATCCTCACAAAGAAAGGACAGGGGTATTTTATCAAATGAAGTATCTGATTGCTTATTTCAAAAAACGCTCTTTCGTTCTGCTGCTGATCTGTTCTGTCTGCATATTTTATCATCTGTATTTTCTATGTCTTGTGACACTTGAGCAGCCGGAAGATTTGTTCTATCTCGATTTCCTTATTTTTGTTTTTCTCGTCTGCGTTGGAATCTGGGATTTCCTGCGATTTAAGAAATTACGCCGTAATCTCGATTTTCTTCTCTCTCAAGACACTGTGATCTGGCAGCCGGATTTCTCATTTGAATATGCAGACTTGCTGGAACACGATGCCCGCATCTACCAGCAGCAGTATCAGGATCTTTACGAGGCTCATTGTGATCTTCAAGATTATTTTACCAAATGGTGCCATGAAGTAAAACTGCCGCTTTCTGCTGCCCGATTAATGCAGGAACGTATTTCTAATCCTGTTCTTCGCGCAGATATGAAACTGCAGCTTGAAAAAATTAACCAATATTTGAATACAGCCCTTGTCGGCTGCAAAATCCAAAGTCATCTGTATGATCTTCAGATGAAACGGGTAAATCTTGCCGACTGTGTCCGCACTTCAATCCACAATCAACAGTTTTTTCTGATTCAAAAACATTTTGAGCTGGATATCGAATACAATGATTTATCTGTATATACTGACAAAGAATGGCTTGTCTATATTCTTGATCAGCTCATCAGCAACGCAGTGAAATATACGGAAGGTCCTCCACTTCTCAAAATCCGCATGTTCTCTGAAGGTCAGCGAATTCTTCTTACTGTAGAAGATCACGGCGAAGGAATCCAGCCGGCAGATATCAGACGTATTTTTGACAAAGGATATACCGGGCAAAATCATCACAATGGGCGTTATCGTTCTACCGGCATGGGACTTTATATGACTGCACAGATGATCGAGAAACTTGGACACCGTATTCAGGCAGAGAGTGAGCCGGGAATCTATACCCGCTTTACAATTACCTTTTCTGACAGCCGTGATTATTTTTATCTTACATAAAATGTAAGGCAGATGGATGTTCTGTAATGCTAATGTTAGGATTTTTCCGCTGTCTTTTTCTATAATAGCAATTGTAAGGAGGAACACACGTTATGAATGAAAAAACAGTACTTCAGATTACAAATCTGACAAAAAGTTACGGACAAAGCGGATTCCAGTCACAAATATTGAAAGGAATCAGCCTCTCTGTCATGCAGAACGACTTTATTGCCATTATGGGACCAAGCGGTTCAGGCAAGACAACTTTATTAAATATTCTTTCAACCATTGACAAACCAACACAAGGCTCTATCCTTCTGGATGGAAAAGATATTACCAAATTAAAGAACAAGGAACTCTCTCATCTTCGGCGAGATAAAATCGGCTTCATTTTTCAGGACTATAATCTTCTGGATACAATGTCACTACAGGATAATATCGCACTTCCACTGTCACTCAATGGTGTGAACAGCCGAACATGCATTGAAAAAACAACTGCATTAGCTCATATGTTCGGACTTGAAAACCATTTAAAAAAATATCCCTATCAGCTTTCCGGCGGTCAGAAACAGCGGGGTTCTGCGTGCCGCGCGCTGATTACGAATCCGGAGATCATCTTTGCCGATGAACCAACCGGCGCTCTGGATTCAAAATCGAGCAGGGATTTTCTGGAATGTCTAAAGGCGATCAATGAACACAGAAATGCTACCATTTTAATGGTAACACACGATGCCTTCAGCGCTTCCTATGCAAAAGATGTTTATATTTTAAGCGATGGCTCCATTACCTGCAGACTGACTCGCGGAAAAGACCGAAAAGAATTTTATGACCGGATCATCGATATGCAGGCCTCTATGGGAGGTGATTTCTCATGAGCATGTCCAAACTTGCTTTCATGAATTTTAAGAATAGTATGAGGAACTATCTCTCCCTCATCTTTTCTCTCGCTTTTACTGTTCTGGTATTGTATAATTTCCAGAACCTTATAAGCTCCGGTGTATTAGACCGACTTGGAATTCACAATGCCGAATATGTGGAGATGATTCTGCAGATCATTACTTTTGTCCTTGGATGCTTTATGTTCTTTTTTGTCTGGTATTCGACAAATGTTTTTTTGACAAAACGAAAAAAAGAAATTGGTATTTATATTTTTACCGGACTTACAAATGAACGGATTGGAAAATTATATGTCATCGAAACTCTGTTAATCGGAGGATTGGCATTAACGCTCGGCCTTGTCTTTGGTATTTTGACAACCCGGCTTTTCCAGATGATGATTTCAAGCCTTTCTGATCTTTCCATTCAGATTGGTTTTCAAATCTCCTTCCGCTCCATCCTGATTACTTCCGCCATTTACGGCGCAATCTATATGCTCTTTGTAATCAAGGGCTATGTGAGCATTGTCAGGAGCAGCGTCCTTGATATGATTTCTGCCGCAAAACAAAATGAATACGTTCACGAACCAAAGTGCTTTTTAATTGTCAAAGCGATTCTCGGAACTGCATTAACATTATCCGGATGCCTGCTGGCAGTAAAAGAAGGCGGTATGGAAGTGATGAGAAATCTTCTCCTTTCTGTTATTTTAGTTGTCGTTGGAATTTATTTCCTCTTCGGCGGACTGATTCCTCTGATTTTTCAGACATGTTCAAAGCACAAGAAATTTCTCTATCAAAAAGAACGCTGCCTTTGGATTAACAACGTGATTTTCCGTATCCGCAAAAATTATCGTACTTATGCTATGGTAAGCGTACTGCTTTTATGCTCTGTCACAGCTTTGGCGGCTGCATTTGCGATGCAGGCCCGCTATAAAAATATTATTCATTTTCGAAACATGTACACCTATCAGGTGCTTGGGACTCAGGATGGTCTGAACAGCCAGATTCTTTCTTCGATCGAACAAGATAATGACGTGAAGCTTCACGCTGATACTCCGCTCCTTATCTTTGATCCTTCCTTGATCGAAACACTTTACAAAAACAATATTTATTCCGCTGTTCCTTATTCCCGGATAAAACAGCTGGCAAAGGAAACCGGGATTCCATTTAACCTTCCGGAACCGGCTGATAACGAATTTATCAATCTGTCAAATCCTCCGCTGATGTCGTTCATTACTGCCAAAACTGATATTACTCTTACATTAAATCATAAAACTTATCATCAGATTGCAGAATCTTATGAACCATATCTCGGAATTTTTGAAGAACAAATGTCTTTTTATGTGATGAATGATACGGAATATGAACGGCTCCGTGCCATCGGTCAGGAAGCTTATCTATACAATTACCAGATTCATCAACCGGAACAGTATCAGGCATCTACAGATGAATTGGAATCTCTGATCGCCAGCAATCCGGCGCAGCCGCTCAGCTATGTGGCTGTAGATCCGAAAAACAGCGACATTGAATGGATTAAAGTGCTGTTCTCCGTCTGCCTGTTCATGTTCCTTGTATTTGTCTGCGCCAGCGGAAGTATTCTTTTTATGAAACTTTACAACGATGCTTTCGATGACCGGGCAAAGTATGAAGTACTTCAGAAACTGGGCTTCTCCAAAGAGACTCTGCGAAAAGCAATCCAAAACGAACTTCGTTTTACTTACATGGCTCCGTTTCTCGTCATGACAGCCGGATCTTATTTTGCAGTGCTCTCGCTTTCTAAAATGATGCAGACGCCGCTGTTTTCAATTAATCTGCTCAGTGTTTTATTTATCTTTACTATTTTATATTTTTGCTATCGTATTTCAATTGTTATTTACATCAGAAACAGTCAGATCCGAAGCTGACATCAAAAAAGCCGCCCATAGAAAACTGACAGAAATATTATATTTCCTGCTTATAGCTATCTATGCAGCGGCTTTAGTCTTCATATGGTCTTATTGATTTTTTTTCGCTCTTGACCGCTCCAGACCTTCCAGCATCCGATCATACTCAATATTTGCAATGGATTCCACTACGAATTTGCCATGATCATTCAGCAGCCGATATTTTCTAAGAAGTTCGAATTCCATTTCTGTCATTCCATTTCTCTCCCGTTTGAGCACCTCAAGATCAATTACATCCTGATACAGATAATTTGCATCACACTGAAGCACCTTCAATATGCGGCTTAGTTTTTCCGGATTGGGATACGTCCGTTCTAGTTCATATCCACTGATTGTCTGTTTTGACACTCCGATTCGCTCTGCTAACTCCATACTTGACATTCCAAGATCCGCTCTTCTGTCTCTAATTCTTTTTCCAATTCCCATTTTATATCCTACTTTCCCGTACTTTTATGGCAAAAAATACTATATTTGTTGTCTTATATATAATATTGTTGACATTTTTATCAAAATCATGTAAGCTTCATAGCAGATAGTTGTACAAACATTACAGGAGGCGGCACCCATGAACTATAAAGAAGCAATCATAAAAATGATTCAATCACTCAATGATGAAATCACTCTCAAACTGATCTATCATTTCCTTACCAGCTTTATTTCTTAAACTTTTTCTGCAATCTTACCAGAACGATACGCATCCAGAAGCTGTTCCAGATCCTTAATCTGTTCTTTTAATTCTAATCCTATGTCCGTATTTGCTACCAGTTTTCGCTGCGCTGCACGCTTTACCAGAAATGTATCCGAATGAATATCACTTTCTTTCTCAATCGCTGCCTCTAACGATTCAAATGGTTCGTGAGCTGCAAGAATTAATCCATAAGAATTATAAATCAGTGTATATCCGGCCAATCCTGTCTCCTTCTGATAGGCCTTTGCAAATCCTCCGTCAATCACAAGAACTTTTCCACCGCATTTTATCGGACTTTCTCCATCTTTACGTTTCACCGGAACATGACCATTTACAATATGACTCGTTTTTGTATCCAATCCAAAGTCTGTCAGAATTCTATTCATCGCTTCTTCATTTTCAAGAAATTCATAGTAAGGATTTTTATTTTCTTTATGTGTATCCTTCTCTGCCAGAAAATATCGTTCAAATGTGGCCATCTTATCTTTCCCAAACAACGGTGAATTCGGATGTAGCCAAATATACCACATCATATCTCTTCCGATTTTCCGCTCATGCTCATCCATGGCAAAAAAACCTTTCCGCACATAGATTTCTAACGCTTCATAGAGCTCTTTTCCTTTATAACTTTTTCCGTGGATTTTAACTTCTTTCAAACTTCCGTCTATATTCAATGGCACACAGCCATGATATAGCAGATTACCATTATAAACTTTATAAAGACTTCCTTTTGTCAAAAGAAACTTCATATGATCCTGCAGTTTTTCGCAGTGCATAAATGCTTTTTCAAGCCGATCCATAATATCCTGCTCTTCTGCTGTGAGACGGTACGGCGCCTTTGGGTCGATCGTTGGAAAATTCTTATCCAGAAGTTCCAGCTCTCTTTCTCCAATCCGTATCGTGCCTTTCTCATAATCAATTAAATGCAGCAATCTCCTGTTTTCCATATGAAATCCTGGATTACGCTGGATCAGCTGTCCTTCCAGTTTAAATTGAATGATAGAGATTGCTTTATGCATTTTAATATCATTTTCAATCTCCGCTGAATTATAGCTGGAAAATCCCTTTAACTTAAAGCAGCTGCATGGATCATCTTTGTATGTATTGACTGCAAATGTTGCAAGAGGCAGCAAATTAATCCCATATCCATCCTCCAAAATGTCCAGATTACCATAACGGGCACAAATCCGTATTACATTGGCAATACAGGAACGCTGCCCTGCTGCTGCTCCCATCCACAGTACATCGTGATTTCCCCACTGAATATCAAGTGAATGATATCTCTTTAGTTTACTCATAATAATATGCGGTCCCGGTCCTCTGTCATAGATGTCCCCAACAATATGGAGATGATCTACAACAAGACGCTGGATCAGTTCACTCATTGCAATAATAAATTCCTCTGCACGACCAATACGGATGATCGTATCAACAATTGAATTGTAATAGAACTCTTTGTCCGCTGCCTCCGACTTCTCTGTAATCAGCTCCTCGATTACATATGCAAAATCCTTCGGAAGCGCTTTGCGCACTTTGCTTCTCGTGTACTTACTTGCCGCACATTTGCAGATTTCAATCAGACGGTAAAGTGTAATCTTATACCAATCTTCCATATCTGTCTCTGTTTTTGCAATACTTTCCATTTTTTCTTTCGGATAGTAGATCAAAGTAGCGAGAGATTTCTTATCCTTTGCACTGAGCGTCGTTCCAAATACTTCATCGATCTTCCTGCGCACAGAACCGGAGCCGTTCTTCAGCACATGAGCAAACGCTTCATATTCTCCGTGAATATCCGTCAGGAAATGTTCTGTTCCTTTCGGAAGGTTCAGTATTGCCTGCAGATTAATCATCTCTGTCGATGCAGATGCAATCGATGGATACAGTTCTGCCAGCCGCTCCAGGTATTTCATTTCCAGTTCTTTCATTGTCTTCCTCCTGAAATCGAAATGCTTTTATTCTGTTTTTAATACTTTTTGGATTCTTCCCACCGTTTTTCTCTGTTCCTAATAAACAGATATCTGCTTATAGCATACCATAAACTCAATAATTATCAATCAAAAAAGAATGATCCGGAAATGATATGTACCCTC
>CAUCYJ010000111.1:0-8577 GCA_958446945.1 uncultured Lachnospiraceae bacterium
GATGTTAATTTTGAACTGGGAAAAGATTTTCAACTTCCAACGGGTTATAAACTAGTAAAAGAAAATGGAGATGATATTGTTTTCCTTCGCAAAATCGTAAAAGGTGGCGCTGATAAGAGTTATGGAATACAGGTAGCAAAGCTTGCAGGAGTGCCGGACAGTGTTATTGCCAGAGCGAAAGAAATTGCAGAGGAATTAAGTGATTCGGATATTGCGCTTCGGATCAATGAGGCTGCATCAGCGGAAACAGATCCAAAGCCAAAGGCAAAAGCGCCGCGCTATGATGAGGTAGATCTTGCGCAGTTTTCACTTTTTGATACAGTAAAAGATGATGATGTACTGGAAGAGTTGAAAGAGATGGATGTTGCGCATATGACGCCGATGGATGCGCTGAATGCCATTTATCGTCTGCAGAATAAACTGAAGAATCGGTGGTAGGATATTATGGGACAGATACAAGTACTGGATAAAATTACAATTGATAAGATTGCAGCCGGTGAAGTGATTGAACGTCCGGCTTCTGTTGTGAAAGAACTCGTAGAGAACGCGATTGATGCCGGAGCAACTGCTGTTGTGGCAGAAATCCAGGAAGGCGGGATTTCTTTCATTCGTATTACAGATAATGGATGCGGAATTGCAAAGGAAGATATTCCTAATGCATTTTTGCGCCATTCAACAAGTAAGATCCGTCAGGTGGAAGACCTTCTTCATATTCATTCCCTTGGATTCCGGGGAGAGGCGCTTTCAAGTAT
Organism: uncultured Lachnospiraceae bacterium; assembly: GCA_958446945.1. Lineage (GTDB taxonomy): Bacteria > Bacillota > Clostridia > Lachnospirales > Lachnospiraceae > UBA9414. Next base: position 753 of record CAUCYJ010000111.1, read on the forward strand.
TTCGGCTGTTTCGCAGGTGGAATTAAATACAAAGCGACAGGAAGATGACTATGGGAACTGCTATCGCATTGAAGGGGGAGAAGAAGTTTCTTTTGAAACGGCAGGAGTTCCGGATGGAACAACATTTCTTGTACGTCAGTTGTTCTATAATACTCCGGCAAGACGAAAGTTTTTGAAGACGCCAATGACGGAGGCAAGCCATGTCAGTGAGCTGCTGACAAGATTGGCGTTGTCACATCCGGAAGTATCTTTTCAATTTATAAACAATGGTCAGACGAAAATACATACATCCGGAAACGGAAATCTCAAGGATGTTATTTATCATATTTATGGACGGGAAATCGCAATGAATCTGATTGAGATTTCAGCAGAACAACATGGGATGAAAATTTCCGGATTTCTCGGGAAACCGCTCATTACCAGGGGAAACCGAAATTATGAAAATTATTTTATTAATGGAAGATACATTAAAAATCAAATAGTAGCGAAAGCGATTGAAGATGCGTACAAAGATTTTTCGATGCAGCATAAATATCCGTTTACTGTTCTTCATCTGGAGATGCCGGGAGAAAACATTGATGTGAATGTACATCCAACAAAGATGGAGCTTCGCTTTAGTAATCAACAGGAAGTATACCGGTTCCTTTATGAGGCTGTAAACGAACATTTGCATGGAAAAGAGCTGATTCCGGAGGCAGAACTTCCGGAGCCAAAACTTCCGGAATCTAATGTTCCCGAATTGAATGATACGAATTTAAAGGCTCCCAAATCAGGTCTTCCGAAAGAGGATTTCGCGAAATCAGACAGAATAACAGAAGAGCCTTTGTCAAAAGAGGCATCAGATGGAACAAAACTGGATTATTTTATGCAGAAGATGCGGGATCGGGTATTGTCGTATCACAATCAGAATTCTCAGGCAGAGGTGGCAGGAAAGAGCGCCTTTGCAAAACCACAATTTCAGGCAGACCGGATTCGCGAGGCTGTGAATTATCGAAAGCAGACGGAACAATTATCTGTGGAACCAAAGCTGACATCAAAACCAGAATCAGAACAAGTTCCGAAAGGAATGAAAGCGGAAGATAGCTCTGTGCAGCAGTTAGATCTTTTTTCAGAAAATCTTCTGAAACGGGAAACACTTGCACAGTATGAAATCGTCGGTCAAGTATTTGATACCTATTGGATTGTGCAGTTGCAAGATAAAATGTATATCATTGATCAGCATGCAGCGCATGAAAGAGTATTGTATGAAAGAACGCTTCGGGGAATGCGTACAAGAGAGTATACCTCTCAGTACATTAGTCCGCCGATTATTTTGAATCTGACAATGCAGGAATCAGAACTGTTTTGTCGATATCTGGATCAATTTACGAGGATTGGATTTGAAATTGAACCATTTGGTGGTGATTCCTTTGCGGTGAGAGCTGTTCCGGATAACCTTTTTGGCATTGCTAAGAAGGAACTTCTGATGGAAATGATTGATTCGCTTTCGGATGAGGTGGGACCAAATCTTACTCCGGAACTTATTGATGAGAAAATTGCATCCATGTCATGTAAGGCTGCGGTAAAAGGAAACTCAAAATTATCATCGGCAGAAGTACATGCGTTGATCGGAGAACTTTTGAAATTGGAGAATCCATATCACTGCCCGCACGGGCGTCCGACGATTATTGAGATGAGCCGGCGGGAATTGGAAAAGAAATTTAAGAGGATTGTATAAGATGAAGAAGCCGTTAATTATTTTAACAGGACCGACTGCGGTCGGAAAAACAAAAGCATCTATCGGACTTGCAAAAAAAATCGGCGGAGAAATTATCTCCGCTGATTCTATGCAAGTCTATAAATATATGGATATCGGGTCAGCTAAGATCCGGCAGGAGGAGATGGATGGGGTTACACATCATTTGATCGATGTACTTATGCCGGAAGAAGAGTTTAATGTCGTTCGTTTCCAGAATCTGGCAAAAAAGGCAATGGAAGAAATTTATGCAAAAGGGCATATTCCAATTGTTGTCGGGGGAACTGGATTTTATATTCAGGCACTTCTGTATGATATTGATTTTACAGCAAATGAAGAAGAAACATCTTATCGAAATGAGTTGGAAACATATGCAAAGTTGAACGGCGCTGAGGCGCTGCATGAGAAATTAAAGGAAGTCGATCCAGTCTCTGCCCAGACAATTCACGCAAACAACATCAAACGAGTGATCCGTGCACTGGAATTTTATCATCAAACCGGACAGAAAATCTCGGAGCACAATGCGCAGGAACGTCAAAAGGAATCGCCGTATGCATTTGCATATTTTGTGTTGAACGATGATCGTAAGGTTCTTTATAACAGGATTGAAAAACGGATTGACCAGATGTTAGAAGAAGGACTTGTAGAAGAAGTCAGAGCGCTGAAAGAGCGTGGATGTACGAGGGAGCTTGTTTCGATGCAGGGGCTGGGATACAAGGAAATTCTGGCTTATCTGGAAGGTGAGATTACACTGTCTGAAGCAGTGTATCTCCTGAAAAGAGATACGAGGCATTTTGCTAAACGCCAGCTGACATGGTTTCGGAGGGAACGGGATGTTATCTGGATTGAGAAACAGGAGTTTCACAATGATGAGACTTTGATTTTAAATGAGATACTTCGGATTTTGAAGGAAAAGAAAATTACTGCAGCTGCAGATAGAATATAAGATAGCATTAGAAAGAGAAATGAGGAGAAGAATATGACGGAAATAACAACTATGTATCAGGCGCTTGGAATTTCTGAACCGGTTCTGAGATTTGGACGCGAGGTAGAAGCAAAATTAAAGGAACGGTTCGAGGAAATTGATCGGATTACAGAATATAATCAATTGAAAGTAATTAAGGGAATGCAGGACTGTATGGTCAGCGCAGAGTGTTTTAATTATGTGAGTGGTTATGGCTATAATGATTTTGGACGTGATAAACTGGAAGAAGTCTATGCGAAAGTATTTCACACAGAGGACGCCCTTGTCAGACCACAGATTACATGCGGTACGCATGCGCTTGCGCTTGCACTCAGTGCAAATCTCCGGCCGGGCGATGAAATGCTTTCTATCTCCGGAAAACCATACGATACGCTGGAAGAAGTGATCGGAATTCGCCCGTCTCGCGGATCGCTTGCAGAATATGGCGTAACATATCAGCAGGTAGATCTGTTAGAAAATGGCGATTTTGATTTTGAAGGCATTCGCACGGCTATCAATGAGCGGACAAAATTAATTGAAATTCAGAGATCAAAAGGTTATCAGACACGTCCGACACTTTCAGTTGCAAAGATAGGAGAGGCGATCTCCTTTGTGAAATCAATCAATCCACACATCATCTGTATGGTAGATAATTGTTATGGAGAATTTGTAGAAATGCAAGAGCCTAGTGATGTGGGGGCAGATATGATCGTAGGTTCTCTGATTAAAAATCCGGGAGGCGGACTTGCACCGATTGGAGGTTATATTGCAGGTACTCATGAATGTATTGAAAATTGTGCAGTTCGTTTGACATCCCCTGGACTTGGAAAAGAGGTTGGAGCTACACTTGGTGTTATGAAAGATTTTTATCAGGGATTTTTCTTAGCACCGACAGTTGTAAATGGCGCTTTGAAGGGAGCTGTATTTGCTGCAAATATTTATGAACAGTTAGGATTTGCTGTTGTGCCAAATGGAAGTGAAAGCCGCCATGATATCATTCAGGCCGTTACATTCGGGACACCGGAAGGAGTCATTGCGTTTTGTCAGGGAATTCAGGCAGCGGCACCGGTGGACAGCTATGTCACACCGGAACCGTGGGCAATGCCGGGCTATGACAGCGATGTCATTATGGCAGCGGGCGCATTTGTACAGGGCTCTTCTATTGAATTGAGTGCAGATGGTCCGATCAAACCTCCATATGCAGTGTATTTCCAGGGAGGATTGACATGGGAACATGCAAAATTTGGTATTTTAATGTCATTGCAGAAACTTGTTGATGCCGGTATGGTAACGTTGTAAAAGGAGTTTTATGAGACAGATAGTAATTGTCGGTGCAGGGGCGGCCGGTATGATGGCTGCCATTGCTGCGTCAAAGGCTGGTGCCCGAGTACTTTTGTTAGAGCAAAAAGACCGGATAGGAAAGAAAATTTTATCTACCGGGAATGGAAGATGTAATTTTACAAATACATATCAGACGCCGGAATGTTACCGCAGTCAGAATCCGGAATTTCCATGGAAAGTGATTCAGACATTTCCGGTGGAGCAGACGATTTCTTTTTTTGATCGTCTTGGTGTTTATGCCAAAGACAGAAATGGATATCTCTATCCAAACTCAGATCAGGCATCAGCGGTACTGGACGTGCTTCGAATGGAGCTGACGCGGCTAAAAGTGGATATCCATACCGAAGAGAAGGTATTAGAGATTAAGCCTTCCGGGAAGGGAGCTTCAAGAAGATTCCGGATTCGAACAGGGCAAAGATGTTATGAAGCAGATGCGGTTATCCTGACGGCCGGTTCTAAAGCTGCACCAAATACAGGTTCTGACGGAAGCGGCTATCCGTTAGCCCAGAAACTCGGTCATCGGATCATTCCTGTAGTACCGGCTCTTGTACAGCTTTGCTGTAAAGAATCTTTCTATAAAATCGTATCAGGTGTGCGGGTGCAGGGGCGTGTTTCCATATGGTCCGGCGGGAAGAGGCTTGCAGAAGACAGCGGAGAACTGCAATTGACCAATTATGGAATATCAGGCATTCCGGTATTTCAGGTAAGCAGATATGCTGCTTATGCGCTTTTAGATAAAAAACAGGTATGGGCAGAGCTTGATTTTCTTCCGGGACTTACAGATCAGGAAGTTATGCGGCTTTTAAAAAGACGGATTCATAATCATCCGGAACAGACGGCAGAAGAGCTGTTCATTGGCTTGTTTCACAAAAAACTGGCACAGGTACTTGTACAGGAAAGCCGGATTTCAAGAAAAATGTTGGGAAAAGAACTAACAGAAAAACGAATTTTGATGCTGATAGAGAAAATAAAGCATTTTAAGACAGAAGTAATAAAAACAAACCCATTTGAACAGGCTCAAATCTGTGCAGGCGGCGTAGATACAAGAGAGATCCATTCTGCAACAATGGAATCCAAACGTATCTCCGGATTGTATTTTGCCGGGGAGATTGTGGATGTAGACGGTATTTGCGGCGGATATAATCTCCAATGGGCGTGGTCAAGCGGTTATCTGGCAGGACAGAGCGCGGCAGAAAGGAAAAATATATGATTCGAGTTCATCAAGTAAAACTTCCCATTCCTCACAGTGAGGAACAATTCCGAAAAAAACTGGCGCAGACGCTTCGGGTTCCGGAAGGACAGATTCAGAAGTATGAGATCCGTAAGCAGTCGCTTGATGCGCGCAAAAAACCGCAGCTTTTTTATAGTTACACAGTAGATGTATCGGTTCCGAAAGAAGCGCAGGTATTAAAACGGCTGAAAGAATCTGTAGCCGGGAAGGCTCCGAAGAACAGATATCAGTTTCCGGAAAGCGGTACAGAAACGCTGCGCCATCGTCCGGTTATTGTTGGATGCGGGCCGGCAGGTTTGCTTTGTGGGTATATGCTTGCGCTTCATGGATATCGACCGATTTTAATCGAGAGAGGGGCGCCGGTAGAGGAACGCATGAAAGACGTGGAAATGTTTTGGCAGACAGGATATTTAGATCCAGATTCTAATGTACAGTTTGGAGAAGGCGGAGCAGGAACATTTTCTGATGGAAAACTCAATACACTCGTGAAAGATCCCAATGGAAGAGGAGCTGAAGTATTGAGGATTTTTGCCGAACACGGTGCGCCGAAAGATATTTGTTATGTAAATAAACCGCATATCGGAACTGATATTTTGACGAAGGTAGTCCGAAATATGAGGGAATTTATTCTTAAACATGGCGGAGATGTATTTTTTCATACACAGATGACAGATATTGACATAAATCGAGGTCAGGTGTGTGGTATAATGGTGAAACATCTTCCGGAGGGAAAAGATTCCTACATAGAAACAGAAGTATTGATCCTTGCTCCGGGACACAGTGCAAGAGATACCTTCTTTCGTCTTTATGAAAGAGGGGTGGCAATGGAACCGAAGTCTTTCGCGGTAGGAGTGCGTGCAGAGCATCCGCAGAAGATGATCAATAGGGCTCAGTATGGAGAGCAACCGGAAGAAATACAGCAATATCTTGGAGCGGCTGCCTATAAAGTGACAGCAAATCTGGATAATGGAAGAGGTGTTTATTCCTTTTGTATGTGTCCGGGCGGTTATGTTGTGAATGCTTCTTCGGAAGAAGAAATGCTTGCTGTGAACGGTATGAGTTACCGAGACCGGGCAGGAGAGAACGCCAACAGCGCTATTGTAGTGACGGTATCTCCGGAAGATTACGGTGCAGAAGATGCATTGGCTGGAATTCGTTTTCAAAGAGAGCTGGAACGGCGGGCATATGAAGCGGGCAAAGGAAAGATTCCGGTGGAGCGCTTGGAAGATTTTCTTTTAAAAACAAAAACGCCGCAAGAAGTGGCGGAGAACCTTGTCCATCCACAGATGAAAGGCGAATACTGCGTTGCAGATGTACGAGGAATTTTACCGGAGTTTATCGGAGATGCGATTGCCGAGGGGATGAGCACATTCGGACAGAAGATTCGTGGATTTGATCATCCGGATACATTGCTTTCCGGTGTAGAAAGCAGAACATCATCACCGGTGCGGATTCCGAGAGATGCTGATATGCAGCATCAGATAAGAGGTTTGTTTCCTTGTGGAGAGGGCGCCGGATATGCCGGAGGAATCACTTCAGCAGCAATAGACGGCTTGAAAATTGCGGAAATAATTGCAGCACATTTTCAAAAATGGGCGTAGTTCTTGTAACAAAAGTAACGTAGGAGTTAAGAAAAATTTAATGATAAAGTTTTTGCAAAGTATATACACTATTTTTTAAATATGCTAAAATGAACTAAGTTTGTGAAAGAAATGGATTAGAGGAGGAGTATCAATGAGAGGTTCAGGAAGCAAAAATTCATGGGCTTTATTTTTGTTGATATTGACAGGAATTGTGCTTGGAGGCTTTATCGGGATGCTTGCAGATGGTGTGTCATTTTTGAGTTGGCTGTCATACGGACAGGCATTTGGACTTCAGAATCCGGTTGTACTGAATCTTGGGGTAATGTCAATTACATTTGGACTTAGCATCGAGATTAACATTGCCAGCATTCTTGGCATGATTTTGTCTATTATTATATATCGCTTCTTATAATATCTGCTGCCTTATAGCGGCGTCTGCAAAAGAACTATGAATCAGACTTGTACAATGAAAGAAATGCTGAAAGAAGATCGGCCATATGAAAAATGCGAGCAGAACGGAGCAAAGTTTCTTACAGACAGTGAGCTGCTCTCTGTTTTACTGCGGACAGGAACAAAGGGAGTGACTTCTCTTGAACTTGCAAGAATGCTCCTGCACCCAGGAGGAGCAAAGGATGGGTTGCTGGCTGTTCATACATGGTCGTATGAACAGCTTCTTAAGATTCCGGGAATTGGAAGAGTAAAAGCACTTCAGATTCTCTGCCTTTCAGAGCTGGCAAAACGATTGGCAAAAGCAGAGGCGGAAGAATCTCTTTGTTTTGACAATCCTTCTTCCATTGCAGCTTACTATATGGAAGAATTTCGTCATCAGGAGCAGGAACTTTTGATGCTGCTTCTTTTAAACACGAAATCTAAGATGATTGGAGAACGGATCATTTCTAAAGGAACGGTAAATTCTGCGATTATTTCTCCACGGGAGCTGATGATTGAAGCATTGCGCTATCAGGCAGTTT